>DRLZ01000220.1 GCA_011322755.1 Crenotrichaceae bacterium | reverse complement strand
TTCATTGGCACCTGACGATCTTTTGGCGTGGTGTGAGTACTTTTTAGGTGGCATGAAGAATGAGTTGGAAAAAATAGACTCGTTATTAAGCCTGGAATTTGTGCGCAATGAACTGCTTTTGCCCATGCTGAAGCTTGCCAATGAACGACAATATATTACCGAAGAGGAACGCAAAATTTTGGCTTACCTTGTGTCTAAAGAAGATATGGCGATGAAATCATCCGAGCTGGCTCATTTTGGCATTACAAACTCTCGCCAAAAATCCTATATTATTTCAAAGCTCAAGGATAAAAAAATGATGATGCCAACTCAAAAAGGTGGGCGAATTTACACCATCTCTTTTGGGAATAACTACTTACTCAGAGCGGTGATGGAGGTGTTAGACCAGAAAGGATTTGTATCTGAGTTTTTAAAATGACGAACTACAAAACCATCGCCGAATCCAACAACTTTATCGTGTTGGATAAATACACCAAGAAATGGCAGGTCGCTGAAAGTTACCAGAGTGAATACGATCTGGAACGCGAGCTGATCGAAGATTTGCAGAATCAAGGCTATGAGTACCTGCCTGGTCTGACAACCCCGGACAAGATGCTGGCCAATGTGCGCGAGGCTTTGCAATCACTGAATCAGGTGCAGTTCTCAGATGGGGAATGGTCGCGCTTTGTCGAGACTTTTCTGGATAAACCCGGTGAGGGTATTGTCGATAAAACCCGCAAGATTCACGATGATTATATCCATGATTTTGTTTTTGATGACGACCATATCCAGACAAAAGCTTCTTTGTCAGTGGCATTAGAAGTCATCATCGGCAATCTTCACTTTCTTGCGCACGGACTTGGGCAGCAGTGCGAGTTTGTCTTCTGTCTGGCGAATATGTTTGCTGAGTGTGGTCGCTTCCGTGTCAAAAAGTTTTACGCCAACGATGGTGGCAACCTCGAAGGCCGCTCCCAGCTCGCACTTGGGATCGCCTTTTTCTATCCGTTGCAACAGCCCTCGCGAGATTCCGGCACGGTCGGCAACTTCCTGTGCGGTCATCTTGCGCTCTTTTCTTGCTACACGAATGAGCTTACCAAGCAGGGTGATAGCCTCAAGGCTATAGCGGGAATATGTGCGCTTCGATACTTTAGACATGGTTCACCTTTGTTTTATATGTGAATCATACGAGATTTATATGATCTATATATGAATCAAATTATCGTTCTATGGCTATTTCAACAAACAAAAAGGTTTATATATAATGTAGTGGTTTTCTTGTGCGTGTACGTTTTCTACGCGGATTTTCTTTGCCGCCGAAGAGCTTGGAGCGGATGTATGTCTCCCAATGGCTGCGAACCAGCCGATTGCTCCAGGGCGGCTCGTTCTTCAAAGGTTAGTCTGAGCGAGAATGGCGTTGGTATCTTATTGTTTTGATTTGAAGGAGATGTGCTCATCACGCCATTTTATACGCCAAGGAAAACACATCTAACAACACAAGGAGTAATCTGGATTACCATTTCTAAATCCTTTGTAGTTGGATCATCGTAATCAAGATGGAAGTTAGAAAATTTGTCGTCCTACATGTGTCTTCTACTATGTGTTTATTGATTCATTGGATAATTTCGTGAAGATTGAATTATCTGCTGATGAGTTTGAGAAACTCATTTCTGGAGCTGTAATCGGCACGGAATACACCGAGCATGCTTGATGTGGTCATGATTGAGTTCTGTTTTTCAATACCGCGCATCATCATACATAAATGCTGCGCTTCAATGACAATGGCGACACCGCGTGGATTGATTGCTGTTTGTATGGCCGAAGCAATTTCTTTGGTCAGTTTCTCCTGAATTTGCAGGCGCCGGGCGTACATGTCGATAATTCTGGCGACTTTGGATAAGCCCATGACTTTTCCAGTCGGTAAGTAGCCAACGTGGCATTTACCGATAAACGGCAACAGGTGATGTTCGCACATCGAATAGAGTTCAATGTCTTTCACAATGACCATATCTTCTGTGTCTGCTTCAAAGACAGCATTGTTAAGGACTTCGTCCAGATTCTGTTCGTATCCTCGAGTCAGAAACTTGAATGCATCTGCTGCACGTTTTGGCGTGTCGACCAAGCCTTCACGTGTCACATCTTCACCAATAGCGGTCATGATTTCCAGGTAGTTTTTTTCCATATTCATATGATTTAATTCCTTATCATTTGAATTGTCGGGCAATGTTTATTAGAAACTGTCCAACTTGACGGCAAGCCATTGAGTCTGGACAGTTTTGTTGTTAATAGTATCAGCGTTTGCAGACGCTGATGGATCTGCAGCTCGATTGATACACATAAGCAACACAACAGGTTTTGGATAATCAGGGTAGCACATACATTCAATGCATGGAATGTGAGTATTGATTAAGGTTGTTCGTTGACAGAGTCAGTACGCAAGAATATCAGATAAGCTGGTAACATTCGTTATCTTTATCGATAAACATTTTTGAGTCCGGTATTCAAAGAAAAAATTCATCAAACCATGATTTTATCGGTTTAATTGGGTCGAGCGGTTCATAGATGGGTATTCCGCATTGAGAGAGTTGCTTTGGGGCGGAACCGGCAATAAAAGGGAACTGTACTGCATGGTTGCAGGCAGATGTCGATCTGCGCCAGTTGTCAGTATCGATCCAGACATGCTCAATGGCGCTGGTCGACTTTAATTTGAGCGGTTTTCTGGCTATTTTTTTCATGACCCGAGACCACAAATGGAGTGCGCCGGATGAACCGGTTAAATAGATTGGATGATTGTCATCGCGTCCTACCCAGAACACTGACATATAGTCTCCGCTATATCCTGCAAACCAGCTGTCGCGCAGGCCGTTTGTTGTGCCAGTCTTGCCCGCTGTCATCATTGATCGGGGTACCATTGCAGCAGATGATTTACCGGTGCCAATTTGCATTACCTCTTGTAAATTGGTGTTGAGTAAAAAAGTTGGTGCTGCTTCCAAAGCCTGGCGCATGACCAGTGAGTATTGATGCAAAAGTGTTCCATCGTCTGCGGTAACAGCCTTGATTGCTCTGAGAGGAGTTAAATAGCCTTGGGTCGCAATGGTTTGATACATCTGGGCAACTTCAAGAGGAGATAACTCCAGAGCACCGAGTAACAGGGAGGGTAACAGTCGAATCTCGCGATTGACACCCATTTGACGCAAGGTTTTGGCAACATAGCCAAGACCCAGCTCCATTCCCAGATCAACGGTTGCCAGATTGTATGAAAATGTCAATGCTTCATGAAAGGGTACGTAGCCATGTACCATGTGATCGTAATTTTCAGGTTCCCAGGTTTTACCTTGATAATCTCGCAATTTTACAGGTTGGTCTTTGAGCAGTGTGATTAATGTGTATTGATCCGGTTTTGCCAATGCACTGAGATAAACAGCTGGTTTTACCAGTGACCCAATGGGTCTGATAGCGTCCAGAGCGCGATTGAATCCGGCGAAGCGTAAATCACGGCCGCCAGCAAAACCCACAATTTCGCCAGTTTCACGATGGGTGATGACTGCAGCTGTTTGGAGCTTTTCAACTTTGCGGCGTTTTTCCAGCGCTTTAATTCCCTTGTTTACTGATGTTTCCAGCGCGTTCTGAACCTGTAAATCGAGCGTGGTAAAGATGTTTAAGCCGGCGCTGGTAAGTGTTTGTTTATCGAATTCGTTTTCCAGTTCACGCTGTATTAATTCCATAAATGCAGGATAGCGGCTGGAGCTGTAGCGTTTAGCAGCGATTACATCCAGTGGTTTGTTTTCTGCGGCAAGACGTTGTTTCGTAGTGATGAATTGTTGTTCCTCCATCAATTGTAAAACAAGATTCCTGCGCTTTAATGTGCGGGCAGGGTGTTTGCGTGGATTGTAATCCGATGGTCCTTTGATAATTCCGGCGAGGAGTGCGGTTTCATGTAACTCCAGTTCTGGTAATGGCTTGCCAAAATAGAACTGACTGGCTAGCCCGATGCCATGAATTTCACGTGCGCCGTCCTGTCCCAGATAGATTTCATTCAGATAACTTTCAAGAATTTCATTTTTGCTGTAGTGATATTCCAGCAATAACGCCAGAATGGCTTCGTTTGCCTTGCGTATCCAGGTTCTTTCAGGGGTTAGATACAAATTTTTTACCAGTTGCTGGGTAATGGTGCTACCACCTTGAACAATACCACCAGAACGAGCGTTTGCGATAATTGCTCGCCCAATTGCTTTGAACGAAAGACCGTGATGCTGGTAAAACTCACGGTCTTCTGTTGCGAGCAAAGCATAAATTAATGATTGCGGTACTTCAGTGAGACTAACCAAAACCCGGTCTTCTTTTAATGCAGGATAGAATCTGCCGATGACAACAGGTTCCATGCGGAATGCGCGGAGTTGTTTACCGTTATCAGTTTGTTTTACGCTGCGAATTCTTGATCCTGAGTAGCGGACAGTAATGCGTTGTGACGGTCGATGTCCATCCCAGAAATTGAATGCGCGTGTTTTGATAACCAATTCACTATTTCCTTGGGTGTAGGAACCTGGTGTTTTCAAGACATTGGTTTTTCTATAGCCTAATTCCTTAAGTGTTTCAATCAACTGGTTTTTCGTTACACTTCCTCGAGTAGAGATATGGACTGGGCGTGCATATATTTTTGCAGGTAATGACCATTGCTGCTGGGCAAATGATTCCTGGACTTTGTAGTCGAGGTAGCCAATATAGGTTAAAAACAGAAAGCCTGAGAGTACTAAAAAACCGAGTATCACGCGTTTCAAACGACGTGATAGCGGGCTTGATTGGCGCGGCTTGGTTCTATTTGATTTTCTCGACCGTGGCTTGACAGCTTTTGTTCTGCTACGGGTAACAACAGCTTTGGATTTTTTCTTTTTGCTGGTTGTTTTTGCAGGTTTGCGCGAGACCGGTTTTTTTCGGATTGGTTTTTTTTTGTTATTTTCAACCATAAACTGGAAAATGTATGGGATGGATTGGAAGCCAGAGCATCATAATCAATTGGTTGCAAGGTCAGCTTGAATAATTGTTGGTTGTCATAGTAACGCTGGAAAGCGTAATCATGGATGAACAGGACGGAGTTCTTTTAATATAAGAGATCCATGTACTCTAAATAGTTCGATCTTGATCTGAAACAATTAATCATTCTCAAGGAGTTTCTGGTTTGAGAAATGCTGTGCTTGTTTTTCGTTGGAGTCAGTGTTGTTCACAGATGACTGGATTTGTCTGATGCCGACAATTGGTGACTTGAACCTGAAATCACAGATTCAGGTTGAAAAGTACCTGCGTGTGATTTTAAAAACGACTGGACTTAATGCA
>DRLZ01000219.1 GCA_011322755.1 Crenotrichaceae bacterium | reverse complement strand
TCTGGTTAAACTTCGATAATTCGGAATCCTTACGATAAGTCGAGAACAAAAGATCAACTCGTTCTAACTCAGAGCTGATTTTCTCATTTAACTGTTGTTTCGTTAACTGAGTGTAGTCTGCACTAATAATAACCTTGACTGACCAGCTCGTTCCCATTGTTGAACCGCGAAGCACCCACTGCGACCGTTGGCTTTGGCTGGAACACGAAATGATCTGGAATAAAAAAAAGAGCAACAGAAAACTGACTGTTACTCTCTTGCTTATCAGTAGACAATGACTATCCGCCAAAATCATCCAGCGCGATATTCTCATCTTCAACACCAAGATCGTGAAGCATATTGATGACAGCGCTGTTCATCATTGGTGGGCCGCAAAGATAGTATTCGACATCTTCAGGGGCAGGATGATTCTGTAAATAGTTTTTGAGTACAACATCATGGATAAAACCGGTATAGCCATCCCAGTTATCGTCCGGCTGCGGATCAGATAATGCAACATGCCAGTCAAAATTCTCATGTTGTTTGGCAAGCTTGTCGAAATGATCGACATAAAACATCTCACGCTTGCTTCTGGCACCGTACCAGAATGACATTTTACGTTTTGTTTTGATACGCATTAATTGATCGAAGATATGTGATCGCATTGGTGCCATACCCGCGCCACCACCGATAAACACCATCTCGTTATCAGTCTCTTTAGCAAAGAACTCACCATAAGGACCTGATATCACGACATCATCACCAGGTTTCAAGTTGAAAATATACGATGACATAATGCCTGGAGGAACATCACTTCGTCCAGGAGGTGGTGATGCAATTCTTACATTTAGCATCACAAGATCATTCTCTTCAGGATAATTAGCCATTGAATAAGCACGTACAACAGGTTGAGTGACAGTAGACACATATCTCCACAAATCAAACTTGTCCCAATCCTCACGGAATTCTTCTTCTACAATAAAATCTTTGTAATGAACCGTATGTGGCGGGCATTCAATCTGAATAAAACCCCCTGCCCTAAAATCAATGGTATCGCCATCAGGTAAATCCAGAACAAGTTCCTTGATAAAAGTGGCAACATTGTGATTAGAACGGACTTTACAATTCCATTTTTTTACCCCGAAAACTTCTTCAGGGACTTCGATTTTCATCGGCTCCTTGACAGCGACCTGACAGGAAAGTCGAACGCCTTCTTTTGCTTCACGTTTGGAAATATGCGTCTCTTCGGTTGGAAGAAGTTCGCCTCCACCTTCAAGTACCTTGACTGTACATTGTCCGCAGGTACCGCCACCACCACATGCGGAAGACACAAAAAGCTGGGAATCCGATAGTGCGTTGAGAAGCTTGGCACCAACCGGTACGCTAATTTTTTTCTCACCGTTGATTTCAATTTCAACATTACCCGAAGCAACAAGTTTTGACTTGGCACCGAGGATAATCATCACTAAAGCCAGTACAATGACTGTGAATAAAATGACCCCTAGAATTATCTCAATCATTACCAATCCTTACAGTTGTATACCGGAGAATGCCATAAACCCAAGTGACATCAACCCGACAATGATAAATGCGCTACCAAGTCCCTGAAGCCCTTTTGGCATGTCACTGTATTTTAATTTTTCTCTTACACCCGCCATTGCAGTGATCGCAAGCATCCAGCCAAAACCAGCACCAACGCCATAGACCACACTTTCGGTAAAATTATAATCACGTTCAATCATGAATAGACTGCCACCAAGAATTGCACAGTTCACTGTAATCAAAGGCAGAAAGATACCAAGCGCGTGATAGAGTGACGGGAAAAATTTATCCAGAATCATTTCCAGTATCTGTACCAGTGCCGCTATTACTCCAATGCTCGCAAGCAACACAAGAAAACTCAGGTCAGCTTGTTCCAGACCTGCCCAGCTCAAAGCGCCTTCACGCAGCAAGGCATTATAGATCAAGTTATTTACTGGAACTGTGATCGCAAGAACGATTAACACCGCAATTCCCAGCCCAATCGCTGTTGATATTTTTTTGGACACCGCCAGGAATGTACACATTCCCAGAAAAAAAGCGAGCGCTAGATTTTCAACAAAAACCGATTTAACAAATAAACTGATTAAACTTTCCATCAGTGACCACCCTCAGAGCTATGTGCTGGCATGATTTTGAAATCGGCCTGTTCCAGTTGTTCAGGCTTCCATGTCCGAAAACACCAGATCATTAAGCCAATAATGAAAAAAGCACTTGGCGGAAGCAGTAACAGTCCATTCGGGACATACCATCCGCCATCCTGAACAGTAGGCAAGATGGTATAACCAAGCAGTTTTCCGGAACCAAGCAGCTCTCTGATAACAGCAACAATAACAAGAATCAGACTATATCCAAGACCGTTGCCGACACCATCAAAAAAGCTCATGACTGGTGGATTTTTCATTGCATAGGCTTCAGCGCGTCCCATCACGATACAATTGGTAATAATCAAGCCAACGAACACTGACAAGGATTTTGCTATGTCATAAGCAAATGCTTTTAATATCTGATCAACAACAATAACGAGTGAAGCAATAATTGTCATTTGGACTATGATACGAATACTTGAGGGGATGTGATTCCTGATCAAGCTGATCGAAGCACTTGAAAACGCGGTGACCGCAGTCAACGCCACACACATCGTTAATGTTGTGCTGAGTTGTGAGGTGACCGCAAGTGCAGAGCAAATACCCAACACCTGTAATGTAATCGGGTTGTTATCTACGAGTGGTTCTCGTACGACCTGTTTTATCTCATCTTGATTGGCTTTAATCTCATCGATCAAGCCTGTTATTTCATTTTCGCTTACTGCGCTCATGCTGCACCTTCCAGCGTTTTAGGTTTAGATTGTTTAAATTTCTCTAGAAAGGGTCCAAAACCACTTTCTCCCAACCAGTACTTGATTAGATTACTGACGCCTTGACTTGTCAGTGTTGCACCAGCAAGACCATCAACCTGATATTCTGAACCCGGTTTGGACGGATCGACGTTGCCTTTTATCAACCCAAGCACAGGTTCACCTTGCTTGTTAAATATTTTCTTGCCCTTCCAGATGGCTCGCCATTTTGGATTAACGACTTCACCACCGAGACCCGGTGTTTCTGCCTGATCGTAGAAGTTGATACCGCGTACGGTCTCCCCATCCGCTTCCAATGCCAGAAAACCATACATTGTTGACCAGAGCCCATACCCGCTCACAGGAAGAATTAACGCATCCAGTTTGTCCTTTCCATCGCCCTTCACAAGATACACTTTTGCATACTTTGCTCTGCGTTTGATATGTGCAACATCATCTTGTCGTGGAATTTCCATTCCGAGCTCAGGATCACCGGCTGCTTTTCTTGCATCAAATGCATTAACGTCAATTGCATCGGTAAATTCGCCAGTTTCAAGATCAACAATTCTGGTTTCAATACTCGTTAACGCCTTACGAACCAGATCAGCTTCACCTGCTTCAGATTCAGAAATAAGACCGGCAACAGTAACAATGTTTTTATCGATATCAAGTTTCTTATTGGCAACTTGAAGCGGCCTTAAAGCAACCGCAGACAAGGAAACGAATACGGCACAAAACAAGCTCACACCGACAGCGACTGCAATTGTTTTTTCAAGGCTGTCATTGGGCAATGAGCGAATTTTGCCCAGCAAAGCATCTAACTTTTGTTTATAGCCGCTCCCGCTGTTTTGACTGGAATTCATTGGGGTATCCTTTTTAGACATATCGTTTCGCCCTTCTACGAATATTCACCTGAATAACAGCGTAGTCTATCAACTGCGCAAAAATATTCACAAACAAAATTGCAAGCATGATACCTTCAGGATATGCAGGATTAACCACTCGTATCAGCACCGTCATCATGCCGATTAAAAATCCATAAATCCATCGTCCAGGATCAGTTTGTGCTGCGCTGACCGGATCTGTTGCCATATAAGTCATACCAAAGGCAAAACCACCAACAACCAGATGCCAATACCATGGCATGGCAAACATTGGGTTGGTTTCACTACCGAGTATATTGAACAAGAGACTGGTTGCAACCATACCAAGAAAAACGCCAAATATGATCCGGTATGAACCAATTCTGGTTATCATCAGAAACGCCGCACCAATCAAGCATGCCAGTGTTGATGTTTCACCAATAGAGCCCGGGATAAAACCCATAAAACTTTGAAACCAGGTGATTCCTGATTGATAGATTGCGTCCATTCCTCCTGTTGCAGCAAGACCGAGCGGAGTCGCTCCGCTATAACCATCAACTGCAACCCAGACAGAGTCACCTGACATATAGGCTGGATAGGCAAAATACAAAAAAGCACGCCCGGTTAATGCTGGATTGAGAAAATTCTTGCCCGTACCACCAAAAACTTCCTTGCCAATCACTACACCAAACGAAATCCCTAAGGCAACCTGCCACAAGGGGATGGTGGGCGGGAGAATCAAGGCATAGAGCATGGAGGTGACAAGAAAACCTTCATTCACGTCATGTTTACGCACTACTGCGAACAGAACTTCCCAGATACCACCAATTGCGAGGGTAACAATATAAATTGGCAAAAAATACAACAACCCATGAACAAAATTGGAAAGCGGGTTACTGGCACTATAACCAAGCATATTCATTATCAGGCTACGCCAGTTGTCAATCGACCCGGCTCCTGTGTCGGCTAATGCGACATTTGCCTGATAGCCCGTGTTGTAACAAGCCATCAACACACAAAAAACTGTCGCAATAACAACATACGTCATTGCCCGTTTGAGATCGATGATATCGCGCACATGAACTGTTCCACCAGCACGTTCACCTGGGGTGTAGATAAAGGTATCGACCATTTCATAGATCGCATAAAACTTTACCAGTCGACCGCCTTCAACAAAGTGAGGGCGTAAAGAATCAAGAAATCGCCGTGTTGCTGACATTATCCTTCCTTCTCGATTTGAGTAAGATTAGTTCGTAAAACCGGACCAAAATCATGCTTTCCCGGATCAGCAAAGGTACACAAAGCAAGATCTTCTTCATCAAGTTCCAGACAGCCAAGTTGCAATGCGGTATCTGTATCTCCAACGATCATTGCCTTAATCAGTGGTGTCGGGTGCAAATCCAGCGGCATCATCGCTTCATACACTCCGATTGGCACAATCGCCCGAGGGCTGCCATGCGTACTGGTGGTCATTCTGAATTTTTTACCTTTATTCATTGGCAAACTGGATAAGGTAACATTCAATTGTGAAAACTTGCTGGACTGTGGTGTTATCCATCCAAAAAATTCTCTTATCTGGTCGTCCTGTAAAACAGTG
>DRLZ01000218.1 GCA_011322755.1 Crenotrichaceae bacterium | reverse complement strand
CCAACCCGAAGTATTCGAGTACAAGCGATTGGCCACATGCAATGGACAATCATGTGCTGAGTGAATTTGCACAGGCGGTTCGCGAGAATGATCAAATTACGCTGGCGCGGTTTACTGGTTTGATGACACAAGGAGAAGGTGAACAAACACGTAACTTACTCAGATTTGTGCGCAAACACCTGCCACTTGCACCGGCGGCAGACCGAAATGCTTTGTTGTGGGGGCTGGATGTCTTACAGAATGGGGATTTCAGATCATTGTTTATGCAAATTAGACATCCACTCTGTGTATTACTGGGAGAGGATGACCCTTTAATTCCATCTCAGGTTGCCACTGAACTTGGAGAATTAAATACTGATGCTGATATACAAGTATTAAAACATGCCGGTCATTTACCTTTTTTATCCCAGCCATTACGAACGCTGGATTCGATGACAGAGTTTATGTGGCGAGTTCAATCAGCATGAACATCCAAGCAATTCCTGATTGGCAAGTAAACAAAGTGGCGGCTTCATTTACTCGAGCCGCAACCCGGTATGACAAGGCTGCACGTTTGCAGCGAACAACTGGCTCGATGTTATTTGAGAAGCTTGGTAATGACTTGAAATCTGGACAATCGATATTGGATATCGGTGCTGGAACCGGATTTTGTACACAACGACTGGCAAGCTCAGGCGCCCAGGTGATTGCATTGGATATTGCACCCTCGATGCTGGTTCAGGCGCGGCTAAGAGTCGGAGCAGGCGCCAGTTATATCAGAGCAGATACCCAGTCAATTGCATTACAAGCCAATACAGTTGATCTTATTTTTGCGAATCTCGCATTGCAATGGTGTGTTGATCTGGGTGCTGTTTTTCGTGAATTCAGGCGTGTGCTTGATGATGCTGGACAGATTTTGTTCAGTGCGCCCGGTCCAGATACCTTGTGTGAATTACGCAAAGCCTGGCAGGAAGTGGATCAATATCGTCATGTCAATGATTTCTTTGATAGCGACTACCTGCAACAACAGCTTGAAAATGCTGGGTTTGGCGGCAATATCGAAACACGTGTCATTCAGCTCGAATACAGTTCACCGATGCAATTGATGCAAGAAATAAAAACAATCGGAGCAGTGAATATGAGTGCTCAAAGGCTTCGTGGGTTGACTGGAAAACAGCGTTTGCAACGCGTGTGTGAGGAGTACGATCGCTTGATGGAATATTCAATCACCAAGGCGACCTGGGAAATTATGATTGGCGAGTATCGATGTGTTAACTGATTGTATAATCGGTAACAATTTTAATATCATGGATTTATTCTAAATGGTTATGCCGTCGAAAAAGTAGTGTTTAGCCGATGCCATACGTTCTTTGAGGCATAATTCGAGCCAGTTGGAGATGAATTGAGTTGTTGATTGTGATGAATTATTTTGCTTCTTGAGTCAGCTCGTCATAGAATGTGCTTTCTGTGGGAATCTAGATGACATGAAGAAAACAGATAATAACAAGCAAAAAAGTGTCCGGTCGACCAGAAAAAAAGGCACGGAACCTGTTGTAAAACAGCGTACATTAACTGGTCTGGTACGAGCTAAATGGTTTGGCGCCTATTACGGTGTATTAGAAACGTTGGGTAAAACCAAGCGTGAAATGGTTGTATATCGAGTGGAGTCCGCTCGTGATAGTCTGGAAGAAGCCAAACAACAGTTTGAATCTGCACTCGAAGAATTTTCTGCGCTAATTGCTGTTGATGATAGCCCGCTGGAACAAAAATTTAAAAAGCTGAACCACGAGTTTTCGTTAAGTGAAACCCGCGCAATTGCTGTTCAGGATCGCATAAAAGCTGTTCAAACAGTCGGAGAAGCGTTGTTTCATGAGTGGGAACAAGAGCTTGAGAAATACTCCAATCGATCATTACGTAGCCAAAGTCGCACCCAGTTACGACTGACCCATCATCATTTTGTTCGCTTGATAAAGGCCATGCAGCGTGCTGAAACAAGAATGACACCAGTACTGGCAGCGTTTCAGGATCAAGTTCTGTACCTTAAACATAACCTGAATGCACAAGCGATCGCCTCTTTGGACAAGGAATTCGTTGCAGTGACGATGAATATAGCCGGATTGATTGCCGCAATGGAAAAATCAATTGCAGAGGCTGAAGCGTTTATGAAATCGCTGAATAAACCGGTGAAAACACTGGATTCTGAAAAAGCATAACTTCTCAGTTATGCTGTCGTGTGATTTTTGTGGGTTTCAACAGTCCTGTTGTTTTTGAGATCAGAGTAATCATTTTCCTGGGTAACGTTCCAGTGCGTATGCTAATCATCTTTTATGACAACGACTCAAGGTAACTTCAAGGTTGTCAGGGTACACAATGACTTGTTATGGATAACACAAAAGAAAATTCCTGTTTTTTCATAAACATCTGTCACCAGTCAGGAATTTCTGAGTGGATACAGTCGATCATGGGTTATGGCCGTGGTAACCTTCTTTGCCCGGTGCTGATTTCACTCGATCCTGAACCTGGGGCTACAGGTGCTGACAAACTGCCTGTACAAATCTACGTCGGCTCAGATTCAAAATTATTTTGGGCAGAGCGGATGTTTGTCTGGGCTATTCTTCAAGTACGTAATCCTGGGCGCAGATACGACATCCATTTCATGAAAAACTTGAATGGATTTGAGCGAAGAGGATGGAAAACATCATTTTCCGGGTATCGCTATGCCGTACCGGGTTTCACTGGTGGGGCAGGGCGGGCTATCTATAACGATGTCAATCAGGTTTATTTGAGTGACCCTGCATTACTTTTTGATGCTGACATGAATGGTGCAGCTGTACTCAGCGCGGGCAAGCACTCTTCGTCTTTCATGTTGCTGGACTGTGAGCAACTCAACGGGCAATGGACCTTGCAGGAAGCAAAGACACAATCAAGAACCGATTATTTCGAGCGCAAAATGAATGCTTCCGGGGGTTGGGGAAACTTGCCAGCAAGCTGGCACACGCATGAGCTGGATGGTGAGCCAGAAAAAATCAAACTGTTGTATTCCAGCACTGCGAGTCGCGAGGACGATGTATTCACAACTGAATCAAGCGAAACGCCAGTGTTAACGCGTCACACTCTATTGGAGATGGAGGCAGCTGCAGATCAAGCACGTTTCACGCTTTTTACAGAACAAAGCCCCAGCGCACGCTATGGGGAATTGCTAGGGTTTTACGAAGCCATGCATGAAGTCGGGCGTCCTGAAACAGGTCGTGATGCGAAACAGACATTTTCTGGCGTTTCACTGACTGAACACATTGATCCGATCGCACATCTGATAAAACTTAGCAATGCCAGATCAGTGCTTGATTACGGAAGTGGTAAAGGCGGGTTATATGAGGATGCGCCAGGTTATCCACCGAACTCACGTTTTAAAACCATCCCTGCCTGGGGAAATGTTGTGGTCACTTGCTATGATCCCGGGTACAAGTTGTATTCCGAGCCTGTTGATGGACAGTATGATGTTGTGATATCGACTGATGTTGTTGAGCACATTCCGGAACAGGATATTGACTGGGTGCTGGATAAAATTTTTGCATATGCTCGCCATTCGGTTTACATTGTTGCTGCTTGCTATCCTGCACGCAAACATTTACCTGATGGAACCAACGCTCATTGTACTCAGCAACCACCAGACTGGTGGATTGGTAAAATGCAGCAATCGGCGCGACATTATCCTGATTTGAACTGGGTCTTATGCACCCAGGAAAAAGGTTGGCTGATATTCCAGGAACGTAAAAAATTGAGAAAAAAAGGCATACGTAGCCGATTCTTTTCAGGAAACCAGTCACACAGCCAGGAACACAGGACATTCGATCAGATCTTGTTCCAGGCATAAACCATCAGTTGTTGTATTTCGGGTTCTAGCTCAATTTATTACAAGCATACAGCTGATATAATCAGGATTTATCCATCATCTTTCGATTACACGAATAAACAGGAAGACAACAATGCTTCGAGTTGCAATCACCGGTGTTACAGGGCGAATGGGTAAAAACCTGGTTCGGGCTGCATATGAAAATGAAAATATTCAATGTGTTGCTGCTGTTGCCAGACCAGGAAACCCGTCATCAGGTATGGATGCCGGTGTACTTGCAGGAATTGAAGAAATCAATGTGACAGTCAGTAATCACCTGCAAACCTGTATTGAGTTACTGGATGTTGTCATCGATTTTACCTTGCCGAGTCCATGTATGGAAAATCTTGCAGTGTGTGAACAAGCAGGTCGTGCAATTGTTATTGGCACAACAGGTTTTTCTGCGCAGCAGCGAGAACAAATCAAACTGGCTGCACAAACAATCCCAGTTATTCTCGCTCCGAACATGAGCATCGGTGTCAATTTGTCATTTAAACTGCTGGAAATTGCTGCCAAAGTACTTGGAGAGAGTACCGATATCGAAATTATCGAGGCCCATCATCGTCACAAGCTCGATGCGCCTTCAGGGACTGCATTGAGAATGGGTGAGGTTATTGCCAGAACGCTTGGACGTGATCTTGAGAGCCATGCAGTCTGGAGTCGCCACGGCCAAATGCAGGAGCGCAAACAGGAAGAAATCGGGTTCTCGGTTATTCGTGCGGGTGATATTGTGGGTGAGCATACGGTTATGTTTGCAGACCAGGGCGAGCGCATCGAAATTACCCATAAAGCAACCAGCCGCATGACGTTTGCCACTGGTGCCATGCGTGCTGTGCTATGGCTGGCTGATAAGCCAGCAGGGTTGTATGATATGCAAGATGTTCTGGATCTGCATCATGTGTCTTGATTAAACGCTTCATCTGATATTCCATGCGCATTGCGCTCGGTATTGAATACGATGGAACCGCCTATCATGGCTGGCAATTTCAGTCCAACTGCCAGTCTGTCCAGGCTTGCGTTGACCGCGCTGTCAGCCAGGTCGCAAATGAGCAAATTACTGTTGTTTGTGCTGGACGGACAGATGCCGGTGTTCACGCACTGGAACAAGTTGTGCATTTTGATACCAGTGCACAAAGAGTACATTATGCGTGGCTCCTAGGTGTCAATAATTACCTTCCAGATGATATACGGATTATCTGGGCGCAGCCAGTTGCGAACACATTTCATGCGCGTACAAGTGCAATTGCCCGCAGTTATCACTATGGCATATTAAACCGGCAAGTCCATTCCGCACTGGATCGACACAGACTGTGCTGGTACAACCGCCAGCTTGATGAAAAAGCCATGCAACAAGCGGCAAGTTATCTGATTGGCGAACATGATTTTTCCTCATTCCGTAGTGCAGGTTGCCAATCAAAAAGTCCGTATCGGCGGTTGTATGTCATTGATGTGTACAGAGATGGTGAGAAACTCTGGGTCAAAATTATCGGTAATGCTTTCTTACACCACATGATTCGCAATATTATTGGGGTGTTGTTGAAAGTTGGCAGTGGACAACATCAGCCAGCGTGGGCAAATGAAGTATTGCAGGCGCGGGATCGCAAAGTCGCAGGCATTACAGCAACGGCAGGAGGGGTGTATTTTGCGGGAATTCTTTACCCGCCAGAGTTCTCTTTGCCGAAGACAGCTGAGTTTGAGCAATTACCGAAAACATTATCACGGATTGATACTCATCATGTTTGAGAGGTTATCAGCTAGAAGATATTATGGGGGTGAATGGAGCCGCGGTAATATATCCTTCGTTGTATGATTAATGATTATTCCAGGCTTATATTCAATTGTAATCATTTACAGTTAGGGTAGTAATACAGCATCCAGTTTAAAGAGTCGGGTAAGGATGCTTCAGTATTATTCCTGCATCTTGTGTTGTGAAGCGCCAATTCATAAAAATATGTGTAATACTGTTCTCAACAAGCTGGGGTGTTTTTATCTAACTTACATTGAAGTTCTTTCATCTCTTCATCAAATATTTCTAATTTCGTTTTAATTGATTCGCCAACAAATAGTTGTGGTAGTGATGGTTCCAAATTTTCAATAAGTTCACGTTCGCCAATATCAGCTTTTACTAGTTCAAATGAGTTGACAAAAGAGTTTTCTTTTGAGAGACGGTGTTTAAATAAGGCTTCACCAAAATATGTGAATTCAGATTCATTGCTACATCCAAATGAGGTTTTATCGGCGGCAGCTGCTGTGGCTATTAATGTATTAGTGTCTTCCAGTATATTTATAAAGCCACCGGAGTAACAGGCTGAAATGACGATAATTTTCCATTTTATGCCTGATTCATCCAGCATGGATTTCAGGTTTATGGGTGTCATGTCATTTAGTGCCAAAGGCCAGAATGAAATTGAGAGCGTGTGATCTTTTGAGCCGTGACTGGTCAGGTATAAAAATAAAATATCCTCTTCTTTATTCATTAATTGACCAATATGTTTCAATGTTCTTTTTAAATTAGTTGCATTGGCAAGTGGTACTATATCTCTTGTTGTTAAGTGGTTGATTAAGGTTATCGAGCGATCTTTAGTTCCAAAACGTTTGTCCATGGTTTTTTTTGCAAAACTAACTTCTTTGAGAAAAACGTCTTCTGTCGCGTAGCTGGCAAACCCTACAAAATACAGATCATTTTTATCCTTAACTCCCGCTTTTAAAGTGTTTAAGCTTGTATTTAAAATTTCTGTTTGTTGATACATCAACGCTTCTGAGTCCATCTCAAGATACTTACTCCAAGTGTCTTGTGTCTGGATACCATCTTTTTCAGATTGGTACCAGAATTCCTGATACTCTCCGAAATAACAGTACTCAACAACAGAAACCAATAAAAAGGTTAGCAAAGCAAAGGCAGTAAAATATTTCAATTTTCCGGAGGAAATATAGATAGCTCTGCCGATTACTATCAGAGCATAAATACAAATAAAATATTGGTACCAATGAGTATGGCTTGCATCGATACTTGTGCTTAAGTCGAAATATTTTTCTATATATTCAATGAATTTAAAGACGATAGATACACTTGATACTATTACAAGTACTGTGGTAAATAATTGAGAACGATCCCATGCTTTCAATAGAATAAACACAACTAGAAATGAAACAAGTTGCTCTAAACTGAATGTAGGTATTGCATACGTGACAAAGTTTGGTTCTGGTAGTGCCAGAAAATATTCAGCAATGATACTAATGAATAATTCAAGGAGTATAAGAAAAACAAGCTGATCTGTGTTTATTGAAAACTGGTTGGCTTCACATTTTTTGAAGAGAGCTAGCCGAAGCCCCATCAATAGATTTTTTTTATATCAGTTAACAGTGTATTCATCAGGGTATTGTTATCAAGGTAAAAAAATGGTTACAAAATTTATGGTATATGTGATGAAATATATTCATGTTTACTAAATATAGTTGAATTTAATTTGCTGTTAGGTAATCCCCCCGGAAAATAAGTGACCAGATCAGTAGAATTATCTATAAACTAAAAATAGAGGTCTACACTGCAAGATCAAGATACACAGACAGCCCGATTCTTAAACAATCTGAGTTTGGTGTGCCATACCAGAGCTATGACGTGGTCTAATGGATTCAAATTAGTGCAGCGCCCTCGTAGATTAGACCACATTACTCTTTGAAGTAAGCGAAGGTTGCCTAGCTAATCCGATTTTATAGATATAAAATAAGAAAGCAGAGTAGCGTGAGAATATACCTGCGACTTGATAGCTTGATTACTTCCAAACGCTACAAGTAACCAGGCCAGAAAACACTAATAATCTCCAATGAAGACATCTAATTTATTCCTTGCTGCAGGCTTGGTTTTCTGCTCAATAAGCAGATCCACTGCCTTTGCTGAGACTGTCGTTTTAGATTCAGGTAAAGAAATCTTGTCACAGCTGGCACTTAACGATTTACAAGATAAGCCACATCATCTTGACGAGTGGTATGGCAAGGTAATTATCCTGAATTTCTGGGCAACCTGGTGCGGCCCTTGCCAGATTGAAATTCCCCACCTGATTCAATACCAGTCAGAATACGTAGATAAAGGATTGCGAGTTGTCGGCATTGGACTCGATGAAGCGCGCAAACTGAACAATTATGTACGCACAGTCGGGATTAACTATCAAGTATTGCATGCTGATCCACAACACTACAGTCACCTGTTACAGGACTGGGGTGATACAGTCGGCGTATTGCCATACACAGTCGTTATCAACAGAAGCGGCCAGCCAGTTTATCGTCAGGCAGGAATTTTTAGTGACGAAGCGTTTAATGTCTATGTTAAACCACTACTTGATACTAACCATTTTTGAGTATTGTTAACACATTAAAATACCTCCCAGATTTATCCAGTTCGAGCATGTGCCCGCATTCTGGCGATTTTTGGAAGATAAGAATGATTAACTGACTAGCGAGAGCCGAATCAAATGCTACTTTAGTATGAAAAGGTATGTGGGTTGTTAAGATGCGCTCAACATCACAGGGTCTAGATAACTGGAAACATTTGATAATTTGAATCAAGCTAGAGACTAAGAAGCTGTTTGGTTAAAAGTTAGACACATTTCGCCAGTGTAATTTGAATCATCGCAATACGAACCATATTTTCAGCCGATTTCGTCAGGATTTCATAATCTTTCGACAAGCGCCTGAAATTACCAAGCCATG
>DRLZ01000217.1 GCA_011322755.1 Crenotrichaceae bacterium | reverse complement strand
TATACTGGAAACATCTGGAAATCAGGAAGCTGGTTTTGATTTGATGCGTTGTCATCAGCAAGCGCCATCCGGTATTATGGAATTCCTGATGATAGAATTGATCATGCTGAAACAACAGCAGGGTTGTCAACAGGTTAATTTGGGTTTGGTGCCACTGTCGTCACATGGCGATGATTTATTGAAATCATTGCTGAACAGAGTTGCAACATTTATGTATCAGTCAACAAATATGACAATGGGTATGAGTAACGATGAACGCAGACAATGGTTTGCCATGTATCAACCGAGATGGGTGCCTAAGTACCTGGTTTCTCTTGGTGGAAATAGAACAAGCAGAATTCTTCGGGATGTGGCAAGATTAAGTTTTCCAAAAACAACCCAGCTCAGGTCAGATTTAGATGAAACATTGCAGAATCTGTGATTAAATCAAGCAATCGGATTGTCTAAGAAAAACAGACAGAAAAGACAAGGATAATTGCTCGCTGTGTGTGGAAGCAGCTAAATTATTATACAACCAGTCTTTATACAGCAGTCACTTTAGAATCCTGGTGCTGGGTCTTGGAGTCTAAAGTAGTTAATTGCTGGCAAAGGCGAGGAAAAAGCGGTTGTTTTGAGCATGAGCAATTGTTGCAATGACTCAGTCAAGAAAAGAAGAAATATTTATGACTAAAATCAACATAGCAATCGTCGGTGTTGGGAATTGCGCCAGCTCACTGGTGCAAGGCACACATTACTACGCTGACAGTAATGAACAGCAGGCAGTCGGGTTAATGCACTGGGATCTTGGCGGCTACTTGCCATCAGATATTCAAGTGGTTGCGGCATTTGATATTGATCAGCGAAAAGTTGGCAAAGACGTTTCCCAGGCTATTTTTGCCAAACCAAATTGTACGGCTGTTTTTTGCTCGAATATCCCTGACAGTGGAACCCGGGTTGAGATGGGTGTTTTGCTGGATGGTTGTTCTGAACACATGGGTCATTATAGCCGGGATTCAACTTTCATGGTTGCAGATGCTCCTGAAGCAACGCAACAACAGATTGTGCAAAGGCTTAAGGAGTCAGGCACAGATGTGTTAGTCAATTATTTACCGGTTGGTTCGGAGCAGGCCACACGTTTTTATGCTGAATGTGCGCTACAGGCCGGGGTTGCATTTATTAACAATATCCCGGTTTTTATTGCAAGTGACCCAGTCTGGGCAAAACGATTTGCAACTGCCAATCTTCCGATTATCGGCGATGATATCAAGGCTCAGTTAGGTGCGACCATCACCCACCGATTGTTAACTGATTTGTTTAACAAACGCGGTGTAAAACTGGAACGCACATATCAGCTCAATACCGGCGGGAATACAGATTTCCTCAACATGCTTAATCAAGACCGCCTGGCTTCGAAGAAAACATCAAAAACAGAAGCTGTACAATCTGTTACAGGGGATCGACTGGATGATGATAATATTCATATCGGACCAAGTGACTATGTACCCTGGCAGAAAGACAACAAATTGTGTTTTATACGCATGGAAGGCAAGTTGTTTGGAGATGTGCCAATGAATCTGGAGCTCAGGCTTTCTGTTGAGGACTCGCCTAATTCAGCTGGTGTTGCTATCGATGCAATTCGCTGTGCCAAACTCGCACTGGAACGTGGTGTTGGTGGGATTCTGGAAGGACCTTCTGCATACTTTTGCAAACATCCACCAAAACAATTCACCGATGACGAGGCATATCATCTGATTGAAGCATTTATTAAATCGCATAAAACCACACTTCATGAGGTTAAAACAGTTCACGGATAGTTACTATTAAAAACCTGTACTGGTGTCGTTTGTACCAGCTGATTGTTTAGAAGTAATCTTTGCGTCATGCTCAAAGTGCCTGTATTTTACTACCATTCAATTGGTAATGTCGGCCCTGAAACGCTGGCTGCGGAACGGTTCAGACAACACCTGTGTTTGCTAAAAGACGCGGGTTATACAACTCTTACAGCTTCTGAATTAATTCATCTTGATAAGCATGATTGCAGTCAATATGTCGCGCTGACATTTGACGATGGATTGCTGGATAACTACGAAATCGCGGTGCCGATTCTGGAACAATTTGGTTTTAAGGCGACTTTTTTTGTAATCCCTGGTTTTGATAATCTAACACGCTGGGTTAATCCGAAAACACGTCAATGGAGTGATGTTTCCAAACAAGGGTTTACCATCCCTTTCCCCAGTATGCAGCAACATCATCGGCGCGAGTTAAGTGACATGGGTATGGAAATTGGCAGTCATAGCATGACGCATCCCAAATTGAACAAGATTCCAGTGAGTAGACTCCAGAACGAAATTCTAGAATCCAGACACAGACTGGAAGATCAGCTTGGTAAACCCGTCACCAGCTTTTGTTACCCGAAAGGTCGATATAATACCGAGGTGCTGCATCATATCAAGAGCGCGGGTTATGAATGTGCATTTACCACCATGCCTTCTTATTATGAAGCGACGACGCCACGCTATGAATGCGGACGATTTTTAATTGAATCGCCAGCGTTATTTGAGAGAGTTCTACGATGGTCATCAGCGAAACATCTGGGAGTGCAGTCGTTGTGTCAGGTGATCAACCCTGTTCTGAAACTTAAAAATTACTACACATAACTCAGTTGACAATTGTGCATGCCCGGTTGCCAAGACGATATCGTTGTGATCCACTTTATACCCACGGTTAATATCTAAAAAACTTTGAAAGTTCAATCTCACTTCAAGCGTACCCGGGTTAAATTTTGTGGGTTTACTCAGGCTGATCAAGCCTTGTTTGCTGCAAACCTTGGGGTTGATGCAATCGGCCTGGTTTTTTACAAGAATAGCTCGCGCTATGTTAGTCTGCAAAGAGCCAGAGAGATTATTGCAGCGTTGCCTCCTTTTGTGACTGTTGTGGGTTTGTTTGTCAACGCGCAGAGACCATGGGTAGATGAGCGAATCAATCAGCTTGCTCTGGATGTACTTCAGTTCCATGGAGACGAAGATCCAGTATTTTGCGCATCATTTAAGCTGCCGTATCTCAAGGCAGTGCGGGTCAGGCAAAGCTCTGATATTATACATGCCTCGCAACAATTTCAGGATGCTCAAGGATTGCTGCTGGACGCCTGGCATCCCGATGCTCATGGGGGGACTGGCACGCAGTTTGACTGGTCATTACTTGCAAATGAATTAACCAGCAATATTGCGCTACCGTCCATACTTGCAGGTGGTCTGGATGTCGGGAATGTGTTTCACGCCATTCAGACGACCCGGCTTTATGGGGTTGATGTGAGCAGCGGGATTGAATCTGCAAAAGGCATCAAGGATTTCGCTAAAATGACAGAATTTCTCAAAGAGGTTTACAGGTTTGACAGCACACGCTCAATATAATTATCCCGACCAGCATGGTCACTTTGGACCATATGGTGGTCTGTTTGTTGCTGAAACGTTAATGCAGCCGCTGGATGAGCTCAATCAGGCTTACCAGAAATATATGCGCGATGCTGACTTTCTGGCTGAACTGGATGCTGATTTACAGCATTATGTGGGCAGACCTTCGCCACTTTATCATGCAAAACGCTGGGGTCAGCAAGTTGGCGGTGCACAAATTTATTTGAAACG
>DRLZ01000216.1 GCA_011322755.1 Crenotrichaceae bacterium | reverse complement strand
ATCAAGAATGATTGCAGAACGTTGTTTGGCAAGTGCTGAATCAAACGGTATCAGGCTGTATTCAATTTCAAACGAAATTGAGAAGGATAGAAATTAATATTATGCGTTACTAGAAAAAATTCAGCGTGGCACATGCCTTGATCTGACTGAATGGATTATCTGGTTTTTACAGCAAATCACGTCGGCTGCCAATACCAGTATGCAGCGACTAAATAAAATACGCCTGACAACTACATTTTGGGACAAGCACCGCAATATTGTTTTTAACCCACGGCAAACAAAGCTGATTAGTCACTTGCTTGAAACGGATGATTTTGAGCAGGGTATCTCTCGTCGCAAATATAAAACCCTTGCTCATACAACTGACATAACAGCTGCCCGGGACTTAAAAGATCTGGTCGATAAAAAGGTGCTTGTGCCAGTGGGTGATGGTCGATCCAGAAAGTATAAACTTAATGTTTCGAACAAGTAGTGTTGGGTTACAGTCAGGCTAGCTGAGATTCTACCCTGCTTTTTGTTACGTAATAATCTGCTATTTTTCTGGCTTCAACTACAACAATTTTTTATCAACTGACAGTGTCATATTCGCACCTTATCTGCTGCGTATCAGGTATTATGTGTTAACGTTCCAAGTTGCTCAAACAAGAAAAGATACGGAATAACCCGAGATACAATGAAAACTCAAAAAATATAGGGATAGAACTTTGTACTGTCTTACATACTCATGGTTCGCGGCTACTGACTCTATCACTTTTACCAATCACTTGATTTCTGTTATCAACCATGCTTAACAAAATAAAACTGTTTTTTGATGAACACTTGAAAATTTCAGACCCGGAACAATCGTCAGCTGAGAATCTGCGGGTCGCCTGCGCTGCCTTGTTTTTGGAAATGATGATGATGGACGAGGTTGTTGAGTCCAAAGAACAAAAAGAAATTCTGGAACTGCTTCGGAATAATTTTTCGTTAACAACTGAACAAGCCACAGCTTTGATTGATGTGGCGGAACAACAAAGACAGCAGGCGGTCGATTATTATCGATTCATTGCGCTCATTAATAAAGAATATACTCAACAGCAAAAAGTGGAATTAGTTGAATCACTTTGGAAAATTGCTTTTGTGGATGGGGTTCTTGATGAAAATGAAGAATATCTGGTGCGAAAAATTGCTAATTTATTACACGTACCACATACGGCCTTCATCATCACCAAGAACCGGGTTAGCAGTGCGCAAATCCTGCAATAAACACACTGACTTATTTGATTGGATAACGCTTTGCACTTCCATGTTCAATCGATCATCCTTACTGTTCCAGGTTGTTAGATTAAGCGCATACGATTACACATTCCAGAAAATTTAATTTCGCCTGACAAACACTTCATATAGTATTCCGGGTCTTCCTGAAAAACAGTCAGGCAATGCGGGCATCTGCAAAACTGCAAATTCTCACCTTGATAATGAAATGTCACGGTTTGATTGATCGGTTTTTCAGCTAAACAACTTGGACAAACAACCAGATGAGCTGTCTCCCTCAGCAGATCATCTGGGTTTTCTTTGAACAAAACGGCGCATCCTTCACAACAAAACAAATAGTCTGTTTCCCGATAATTGAGTATGACCGCGTTCTCCTCTGTTATTCCAAGTCTTACCAAAGAACAGCCACATGTTGGACAAATCGGAGTTTTCATTTTCTTGCTCCATAATTGATGATCAACTGCTTCTCATTATCGGCAGTCGAACACGACCGATAATGCGAATACACACGTTAGGTTAGTTATACAGCCGCTTGTCGTTTCCTCCATTCCTGAAATTGCAACACAAAGCTGTACATCACAGGCAACACAACCAAATTAAGAATCAACACAGTTAACATGCCGCCCAGCATTGGGGCGGCGATGCGATGTGTGACGTCGGAACCAGTGCCATTGCTCCACATAATCGGAATCAATCCAGCCATTGTCGAGACTGCTGTCATCGCAACTGGTCGCACGCGCATTGATGTGGCTGACTGCGCAGCTTGTCTTATTTCTGCCGTGGATAAAGGCTGATTGCTTGCTGCGCGACGTTTTTCGATTTCCATGTCGATAAAACTGAGAACCAGGACGCCAATTTCTGCCGCCATTCCAGCCAGCGCGATAAAGCCGACATAGACTGCGACAGACAGGTTAAAGCCATTGAAATAGATTAGCCAGATGCCACCGATCACTCCAAATGGCAGCGCCAACATGACGATGACCGGCTCGATGATGTTGCGGAAATGAAAATACAGCAGTAGAAAAATGATAAGCAAAGTCGCTGGCACCACGATTTTCAAACGTTTTGCGGCACGCTCCATGTATTCAAACTGGCCTGACCAGACAATGGTATAGCCTGGCGGGATTTTGACCTGTTCCGCCAGCACTTGTTTGGCTTTGGCGACGAAGCCGCCGATATCCGAGGTACTGATATCGACATAAATCCAGGCATTGGGACGGGCGTCTTCGCTTTTAATCACAGGCGGTCCACGTCTGAGCTTTAATTCGGCGACTTGCACCAGCGGTATCTGACTGCCGGTTGGTGCTGGCACCAATACCCGTTTCAGGCTTTCCAAATTGTCTCTCAGTTCGCGCGGGTAGCGCAGATTGACCGGATAGCGTTCCAGTCCTTCCACTGTTTCGGTGATATTCATACCGCCGACTGCGCTTTGAATCACATCTTGCACATCACCCACTGTCAGGCCATATCTGGCCGCTGCTTCGCGGTTAATATCAAAATCCAGATAATAACCACCAACTGCGCGGTCACCAAATGCAGATGTTGTTTCTGGCAGTGTTTTCATTGCCATTTCAATCTGTTGCGAAACAGTCTGCAAGACATTCAGATCTGGCCCGGAGACCTTGATACCGATTGGTGTTTTGATACCTGTTGAGAGCATATCAATACGAGTTTTAATCGGCATGGTCCAGGCGTTGGCCACACCTGGAAAATGGATGGCTTTATCCATTTCACTCATTAACTCTTGAGTGGTTTTATCAGGGTCAGGCCACAGTTCCTTTGGTTTTAGACGAATCGTGGTTTCCATCATCGACAACGGCGCAGCATCGGTTGCCGAATCAGCACGTCCGACTTTGCCGAAGACATGATGTACTTCAGGAAAGGTTTTGAGTATTTTGTCGGTTTGCTGCAATAATTCCTTGGCCTTGGTGATGGAGATTCCAGGAAAAGTGGTCGGCATGTATAAAATGTCGCCTTCATCCAGTGGCGGCATAAATTCACTGCCCAGCTTGGAGTACGGGTAATACGTCGCTGCCAATAACCCCACCGCCAGTAACATGGTCATCCAGCGCCAACGCATGGCAAGTTTGAGTAACGGGGTGTGTAATGCGTGAAGCAAGCGGTTGACCGGATTTTTATGTTCGGAAACAATCTTGCCACGAATGAAATAACCCATCATCACCGGGACCAGAGTGACCGCTAGAATCGCTGAAGCAGCCATGGCATAGGTTGCAGTAAACGCCAGGGGACTGAACAAGCGTCCTTCCTGAGCTTGCATGGTGAAAATTGGCAGAAATGAAACGGTAATGACCAGCAAGGAGAAAAACAGCGCCGGTCCGACTTCATGCGACGCTTCACCAATTGCTTGCCAGCGTTCTTCAATTGTCAGTTCACCGTCTTTGCTGGATGCTGCCTGGGCTAAATGCTTGTGCGCGTTTTCGACCATAACGATCGCACCATCGACCATGGTGCCAATAGTAATGGCAATACCGCCCAGCGACATGATATTGGCATTCAAGCCTTGAAATTTCATGACAATGAACGCCATCAGAATGCCCATCGGCAAGGTGATAATAGCGACCAGCGCGGAACGGACGTGAAGTAAAAACAGAATCACCACCAGACTGACAATCGCCAGCTCCTGTATCAGTGATTCATTCAAACTGTCGACAGCGCGTTCGATTAGATTACCGCGGTCGTAGACCGGGATAATCTCTACGCCTTCTGGCAGTCCCTGCTTCAATTCTTCCAGTTTTTTGCGTACCCCTTGTATGGTTGCCAGCGCGTTTTCACCAAAACGCATAATCACCACGCCACCAGCGACTTCGCCTTCACCGTTCAATTCAACCAGACCACGGCGCAGTTCCGGGCCGATGTGAATATGCGCGACATCTTGCAAACGTATCGGTGTACCGTTGCTATCAACACCGACCGGAATGGTGTTCAAGTCGTCTACCGAGCGGATATAACCCAGGCCGCGCACCATGTATTCAGTTTCCGCCATTTCGATCAAGCGTCCGCCGACATCGTTATTGGAGCGTTTGATGGCGTGCTTGACTTTCGACAGCGGGATGCCGTAGGCCTGCAAGACATTGGGATCAACTTCAATCTGGTATTGTTTGACATAGCCGCCAATTGACGCGACTTCAGACACGCCATTGACTGTTTGTAGCGGATAACGTAAATACCAGTCTTGCAGTGAACGTAACTGAGCCAGATCATGCTTGCCGGTTTTATCAACCAGCGCGTATTCATAAACCCAGCCCACGCCGGTTGCGTCCGGGCCCAGTGTCGGGGTAACGTTTTGTGGCAAATCACCACTCACATAGTTGAGCGATTCCAGTACCCGCGAGCGCGCCCAGTACATATCCGTACCATCTTCAAAAATAATGTAAACAAACGACAAACCAAAAAAAGAATAGCCGCGGACAATTTTCGATTTCGGCACAGCCAGCATCGCTGTCGTTAACGGATAAGTCACTTGATCCTCGACCACTTGCGGTGCCTGCCCCGGATACTCGGTAAAAATAATCACCTGCACATCGGACAAATCGGGGATGGCATCCAGCGAGGTATTCTGATAACTCCAGAAACCGGCGACTGCGATAATCAGCATCGCAATCAATACCATAAAGCGATCTTTTAACGAAGCATTGATAATCGCATTAATCATTGTTCATCTCCTGCCATTTGCTACCATCTGTTGCATCGGAGTTCATCTGTTTCATTGCAGAATGATCGGTCTGATTTGCTGGCTTATTCTGATGATTCATCTCCATACCCTGCATTGATGCAGACGGATCAGGCTGTTGTTTCTCCTCACTGTTCGCTTGCAGCATCTTGGCGGTGGCTTCTCGCAGTTTGGATTCAGAATCGATCAGGAATTGCGCTGACGTAACGACATCTTCACCGGCTTTTACACCATCCAGTACCGCGACATGTCCATTCGATGCCAGTCCCAGTGTTACTTGCCGAGGTTCAAATTTACCTGGCGCTCTGACCACAAATACCTGATTACGCGACCCGGAACGAATCACGGCTTCTGATGGAATGACGATCGCGTTGACTTGCTTGCCTGCATAGATTGTCACTTGCGCGAACATTTCAGGTTTCAGCATCAATTCAGAGTTATCAAACACCAGCCTAACCTTGATGGTGCGCGTTTTGGCTTCAGCGTAAGGATAGATATACGCCAATGTCCCTTTAAAAATTTTGCCCGGAACCCCAGCCAGCTGCATTTCGACAGGATCACCTTCTTTAACCCAGGGCAATTCATATTCGTAAATCTCCGCATACACCCATATTCTGCGTAAATCCGCAATCATGTAAATTTCAGTTGCCGGGGTAACAAACTGTCCTTCGCGCGCGCCGATGTTCATCACGATACCTTCAGCCGGCGCATGAATATGCAGGCTTTTTTTAATCTTGTGATGACGCTCCAACTCCCTGAGTTGATGGGCGGGAACATCCAGCAATTTCAAACGCTCGCGTGAGCTTTTAACCAGTTCTTCAGCACCTTTGCGAATATCTTCAATGGGACTGTTTTCCAAAGCTTTGAGATTATTCAAGGCAAGAATATATTCTTGTTGACTCGCCACCAGTTGAGGTGAATAAATACTCAACAAATCAGTATTTTTTTTCACCCATTGCCCGGTCTTGTCAACATTGAGTTTCTCAATCCAACCTTCAGTCTTTGGATGTAAACGCACCAAACGTTCTTCATCATAGGCAACTCTGCCCACCGCGCGAATCTTGTGAGACAGTGTGGTTTGAACTGCTTTTGCAGTGCGCACGCCGATATTTTGCACAGTTACCCCATCAATTCTGACAGTTCCAGGTGGTGATTTTTCACTGTCATCGTCCGCATAGACTGGTACATAATCCATGCCCATTGAATCTTTGGCCGGTGTTGGTGATGTGACAGAAGGATTCATCGGACTGCGATAAAAAAGTATTTTTTTACCGGCAGAACTGGTTGCTGACGGCTGTTCTGGCTGTTGCATGCCTGCCAGCCAATATCCACCAGCCAAACCGGCAACCAGCATCAGAAAAGCAATGATCACGACGGACTTATTCATAAATATCTTCCTTGCCGACCACGGCAGTTAATTCAGCCTGGGCTTGATTAGCCCGGGTTAATGCTTTCCAGTACTGGGTTTCATAGTTGTACAAAGTGATCTGGCTGCGCACCAAATTCAGAAAATCAACCTTGTTGACCTGATAACCAGCCAGCATGGAAGCGACGGTTTGTCGCGCTTGCGGGATAATGCCGCTTTTAAACAACACAGCCTGATTTTTTGACTGTAGAAAATCGCTATAAGCTATTGATATTTCCTGCCGCACTTGATTCCATTGATCCTGTAAAGAAAACTGTTGTTGCATCAACTCACTGGTGCGCTGATCAACCGCTTTTTTCTGTTTGCTACCCGCAAAAATCGGTACAGTCATGCTCAGTTTCAAGCTGAGGAAATCAGCGCGATCACGACCGGAGCGCAGATCATCGCGGCCACCATAAAAAGCGCCAATCTTAAAATCAGGAAAAAAATCCTTTTTGGCCAGCTCCAATCGTGAACGAGCAGCATTAACTGATTCACGTCTGGACGCGAGTATTGCCCGGTAACTTTCTGCTTGATCAAACAAGGCTGATTCGGTGTACAGAGTAGGTAGATTTTCCGAAACCGTTTCAGGAATACTGAAACGGTGGTTAGCCGGTCGATCAAGCAATGCATTCAGTTTTGCTTTCACTTGTTCGATGGAACCGGTCAACCTGATCTCTGTATCCAGTAATTTGGATAATTCAAGTTGAGCCAGCAACACATCTTGTTGCAAGCCTTCACCCACTTCGTATTTGGTCTGGGCAATTTCAACAAACTGACGTAACAGGTTCTGGTTGGTGACTATAATCTCTAGCGCCCGATCCAGATAAAACAGCGCCCACCAGGTTTTTTTGACATCGCGCAACAATCGCCAGCGTGCTTCAGTAACATCATGCGTCGCGGCTTCTGCCTGATGGCTGGCAGCCTGTTCACGTAACGCCAGTTTGCCCGGAAATGGAATCGCCTGGGAAATACCACCTTGCATCTGGGTCATATTTTCCTGTCTTAGATCAAATGTATCGACAGGCAAATTCAAGGCGTTAAAACTGATAACAGGGTCAGGCAAGGTGCCAACCTGGGACGGTATCGAAGCCATCGCTTCGGAACGGGCCTGCATTTGTGCCAGGCTTGGGTTATCCTGTACAGCAATATCAAGCGCAGCTTGCAATGTTAATTGATCGGCTTGTTCAGCTTTGATCGGAGTGGATAAAAACAACAACATCAACAATGATGTTGCTTTGTTCGGGAAAGTCATAACAATCCTCATACACAAGAGAAAAATAACCGGAAATACCGGATGAGATGTGTATCGAGGGCTCGTGCTTCTATCAGACCAACAAGACAGTATTGACTTGTCTGGAGATATCTAGCTGAAACTGAGTAATCTGGATGATTTGCAAATAACAATCACCCGCATGTCCTCACATGCAGACTCAAAACCCTCGGTTAGAGGATAGAAATTGGTGGTCTTAAATCGGGAAGGGAAACAGTATGATAGGATGAACTAAAGCTGATCGCT
>DRLZ01000215.1 GCA_011322755.1 Crenotrichaceae bacterium | reverse complement strand
GTGCTCGATTTTAATGGTCTGGATAATATTCGCAAGAGTATTCACTCACTACTTGAAAACAATCAGCAAGTGACTATTACACCTGTTGATTGTGGAGAAATTTGTAATGCAAAACCGATACAAACCAAAAATCGCATACCTGCTGAAAACCTGGCCAAAAATATCAGAGACATTTGTTTTACAGGAAATACTTGCCCTGCAACGTAATGATATTTGTTTACATATTGCATCCTTACAACAGCCGACTGATCAACAGGCTCATACTGAAACCGGGCAGGTTGAAGCACAGGTTGACTATCTGGATGCCGGTACATGCACTGGCTGGTTAATCGTGACAGCAACGCTTGCTTGTTTGCTTCAACATCCACTGCGATTGATTAAGACGATTCTGTTTTTACTGAATACTAAACAACAGGATAGATCGAGCACAGCAATATTTTACCAGGCTGTTTGCATGGCTAGGCTGGTCAGTCAGTACAAGATTCAACATATCCATGCACATTTTGCGAGTGAGCCCACAGCTGTCGCGGAGCTGGTGAATCATCTGACTGGGAGCAGTTACAGCATTTCAGCACATGCCAAAGACATTTATTTGTCACCTGAACCTGTATTACAACGAAAAATAGCCAATGCCCGGTTTGTTGTCACTTGCACTGAATATAACTGTCGGTACCTGAAGCAGTTGAATCAATCGACGACCCCAGTGCTGCGTGTCTATCACGGATTTGATCCGCGACGATTTGAGCAATGTGTCATCGAACCTGAATCCAGTCATTCCGATCAACAATTAATACTCAGCGTTGGCCGATTACGTGAGAAAAAAGGTTTTGAAACATTGATACATGCTTGTCGCCAGTTAAAGCTGGCTGGTTACCAATTTCGTTGTGACATCGTTGGTTACGGGCCACAGCAAGACAATTTACAGGCACTGATTCGTTCACTGAATCTAGAGCAGGTAGTCAACCTCAGAGGCCAGCTGATACATACTGAATTGATTGCTTTGTACAGCCAGGCGAATATATTTGCCTTGCCTTGCCAGATTGGAGATGACGGTGACCGGGACGGTATCCCGAACGTTTTGATGGAAGCAATGGCAATGAAACTTCCGGTCGTCAGTAGCAGGATTTCCGGAATTCCCGAGCTTGTCGAGGATCAGATCAGCGGTTTATTGATAGAGCCGAATAATCCGCAGCAACTCAGCGAAGCGTTATGCCGTTTGTTAAATGATCAACAATTACGCCATTCGCTTGGCCATGCAGCACGCCAACGTGTTCTCGATGAGTTTGCGGTTGAGCCCAATATTGAAATTCTGAAAAAACTGTTTATCCAGTCAGTACACAGCACTGAAAAACCTGTTGTATCAGAACCATCTGTGAATAAAGGAGAATTCTATGCAAGCTGAAATCGCATATATCCTCAAAGGTTATCCACGTCTTTCGGAAACGTTTATCAGCAATGAAATCTACTTGCTTGAAAGTATGGGGTTGAAACTGAGAATTTATTCAATAAAACAATCAGACGAGCAGCAGAGTCACGGTGTAATCAATAAAATTCAAGCACCTGTCTGTTATCTGCCACCATTGACATCGCTTTCCAATACCACATTGCCTCACTGGCTGTGGCTTAATTATCCTGCTTATGCTGATGATCATATCCGTTTGCTTAAACAACATCCATTTGCCTATCTGAAAACACTGGGAAAAACCCTTTGGATGACAATACGTTATCGAAAAACTGTATGGTCAGGTTTGCGAAAGGTATTTATTAAGGAATTTATTCAGGCAGGCAGTATTGCAGTTAAAGTGATGGAGATTGAATCAGTTTGTCATTTACACGCACATTTTTGTCATGGAGCAACCACAGTTGCAATGTTTGCAAGCAGCATGACTGGAAAACCATATAGTTTTACTGCACATGCCAAGGATATTTATCAACATGATTTGAATCCGGGCAATTTGTTACAGAAAAAGATACAGCAATCAGCATTTGTTACGACCTGTACAGGTGCAAATCAAATCTATCTGGCAAGCCTGATGGGTAAAGACAGCATTCATAAAATTTATCATGGTCTGGATATTCATCAATTCAAACCGGCGACTCATCGCGTTCGAAACAACCATGAACCTGTGAGAATCATTTCTGTTGGTCGTTATGTCGAGAAAAAAGGTTTTCATTATCTTCTGGAAGCTTGCTTTCAACTTAAAAAGCTCGGGTATCAGTTTGAATGCCGGATTATCGGAGAATTTGACGATCAATATCTGCGATTACAGCAATTACGCGAAAAGTTAGCGCTTGAAGATTGCGTTGCGCTGAGTGGTCCGATTACTCATGAAGACCTGGCATCGATTTATCAACAAAGTGATATTTTTGCGCTTCCATGTCAAGTACTTGGTAATGGTGATCGTGATGGGATTCCAAATGTATTAATGGAGGCGATGGCAAGTGGTTTGGCTGTTGTCTCAAGCAACATTTCTGGAATCCCTGAACTCATCGATTCTGGCAAGGATGGTTTGCTGGTTTCGGAGAAAGACAGTTCGGCTTTAGCCGAGGCTTTGCAAGACTTGATTAGCAACACGGGTTTGAGATTAGAGCTGGGCAAACAGGCACGCCACAGAATTTGCAGGGAATTTGATGCACGCAATACCAATCAGCTTTTGTTACAGCTGTTTGAAGACTGTATCAATCAAACCAATTACTCCATGACAAAACCATGTCTCAATTCAATTTGAAAACAATCGAGTTGCAAAATGTGGATGATCCGATCACGACGGATCTGGCTGATATTTTGTCGCCACCATTTGCAAGGCTATCAACTCAACAGTTACTGAGGCATTTTCAGCAACGTAATTCAGTTCGTTACAGTCCACTTGTTGACTGTGAACACACTGAAAAACAGGTGATTGATGCGGTATTAAACCATTCGTTCTGCTTTAACAGCGAATCCTACCAGTTAGGTAACAACATCAACTGGAAGAAGAATCCCAGTAGTGATATTGAATGGCTGATCCTGTTACATAAATGCTATTACTTTGTTGGTCTTGGTATCCATTATCGGCAGACAAACGATCCACGCTATTTACACAAATGGATATCATTAACACAGTCATGGATAGCACAAACCGAACCCGGTTTTATAGCCAGTGATGTTACCGGGCGCAGAATCCAGAACTGGATATTTGCATTTTATTATTTTGTTCATACCAATCCACAACAGTGTATTTCTGCTGGATTTCTGCAAGTGTTTCTGCGTTCGTTACATCAGCAAGTCAACTATCTTGTTGATAACCTGACTGCAGCACGTAATCACCGCACGCTGGAACTGTTTGCTGTGTTTCTTGCAGCAGTCGTTTTTCCAGAGTTCAGGCAAGCAAGCCGTTGGCTACAGTTTTCCAAAACTGAATTAACCAGAAATGTGAAAAATGACTTTTTAGCCGATGGCGTTCATTGCGAGCTATCCACGTTTTACCATCATATTGTTTTGAAAAATCTATTGGAGATTAAACGTCTGGCTATCGCTAACCAGATCAGTTTTGATCCTCAATTTGACCAGGCAATCAAACGTGCAATTACATTTTCAGCCTATGTGCACAAACCGGATGGAAATATTCCTTCGCTCAGTGATGGTGATACAGGTTGTTTTCTTGACCTGTTGAAACGTGGATACGAATTATTTGGTGGTGAAAAATTACGCTTTATCACCAGTCAGGGTCGTGCTGGAATTGCGCCGAAATCACGTTCTCGCGGGTTTACACAAAGTGGTTACTATATTTTACGGAGTCCATGGCAGGCAAACCAGCAATGGCAAGATGCACGTTATCTTGTTTTCGACTGCGGGCCGCTCGGCGCTGGTAATCATGGACATCTGGATTTGCTGAATATCGAAGCAGCAGCCTTTGGTCGTTCACTCATTGTTGATCCAGGGCGCTATACCTATGACGAGTCAGGAGACACCAACTGGCGTGTATTGTTCCGAAGCACAGCGTATCACAATACTGTACAAGTCGATGGGCGTAACCAGAGCCGTTATGAATTCAGCCCCAGACGGAATAAATTTAAAGTCACTGGGGTTGCAGCTGAGGCAGAGTTGGGTTGTTTTTCAAGCAATCGTGATTGTGATTATGTGCATGGTATTGCCCGTAGTCATGAATATTCTGCCATCCATGAACGCAAAATATTTTTTGCGGCAGGTGAGTACTGGTTAATCTGCGATTACCTGGATGATGATTCAGATCAGCAACACAACTACAGTTTGCGTTTCCATCTTTCAGCAGACGCTCAAAACAGTATCTCAACCTGTGTTGACAAGCATTCCTGGATGATCGAAACACCGCATATGCATTTGCTGCAAACCCAGCGAACCAGTACACACTACTCGGTAGAGCAAGGCTTTGTCTCACCACAATACGGTGTGAAACATGAAGCACCGATACTACGCTTTGATCGTATTGCCAACCGCACTGCTTTTGAAACCTTGATTTATCCGTATAAAAACATCGCGCCAAGAATACGGATGAAAACATTAGATCAACAAAAACACAGTCATTCTTCAACACTGCATTGCAGGATTCAAACAGTCGATACAGTGGTCAATGATTATTATTTTATTTCACACGATAAAACCAGAAAATTCTGGAAGCATGGCTGCATTTCCTGTGATGGCAGTTTTTGTTATTTACGCTTTGATAAGTCCGGTCAATTAATCAATGTTTTTGCGTTAGCTGACAGCCACATTACTGTGAATGGTCAACCGATTCAGACAGATGGAGAATAACATTGATTGCTAACAGATTTTTACCGACAGATTCAGTTGTTCGTCAGTTAAACCAGGGATTAAATGTAGACCACATGAAAGCCTTGTTTCAACAGCGCTTGTTTGCTTCAAGTGAATTGCAGATTCAACACTGTGCGATTGATCGAATCAAATATAAACCTGGAAAAAACTGTCTGGTGTGTTATCGCCTGGTGATTATTAATCGCAAGACAGGGCTCAGTGTTGATCGTCTGCTGAGTGCACGGTTTTATGAATCAGGCGGGTCACTCAGGCGATTTAAAAAAGCCAAACTGAACAATCAGTTATTTCGGCAACAAGCGACGCGTTCTGCAGAATTACTCATTCATTTATCTGAGCTTGACTGTGTGATCTGGGTGTTTCCCAATGATCGCAAACTCAAATCGCTGGCGTTGCTCAACAATGAGCAACGATTACAAAAAATCATTTTTCCAGGCCTGATTGAACAACATTGGGGAGAGCAATGGAAATTAATGAAGTTGCAATCACAACGCGTGCATTACTTGCCAGAGCATACTTGTTGTGTACGAACCCAGTTAATACTCAGGCATCAACAAACCGGTGAGAGCAAAATTCAGTTGTTATATGGAAAAACCTATTATAACAACCAAGGCTGTGAAGCGTACAAGGTCATGAGACAATTATGGACTAGTGATGTTCGTAAACTGGGCTTGTTAGCGATTCCTCAACCTGTCACTTACGCTGCTGAACACAAGATGCTTTGGCAGCACAGTGTCCCTGGCCAGCCAGTTCTGGAATGGTTGAAGTCAGATCCTGTTTTTTATTCACGTTTTGACGAGATTGCAGAGCAAGTTGTTGCCCTGCATCAATCCGCAATCAAGGTTTCCAAACAAATCACACGCACTCAACTGTGTCAACAACTGAATACTGTTGTAGATTTGATATCGCTTGTCATGCCTGATAGTCATCAATCGCTAGAGTCACTGGTAGCCAGACTTTCAAATCAACAGAATTGTGATACCCGCCGACCTGAAGCAATTTTGCACGGTGACTTGCATTTAAAAAATATGTTAGCCGATGAGCAACAAATTTATCTGATTGATCTGGACGATGTTCATCGTGGCGACCCTTTACAGGAAATCGGGAGTCTGATTGCTGCAATTCTTTGTCAGTCAGTCAATCAGGTATTTTCGCAAACAGATGCGCTGCGGATGATACAGCTGTTCTTATATCATTATCAAGGTCTGGTCAGTTGGCGAATTAATCCTGATGATTTGCGTTGGTACGTCGCTGTGGCGCTCGTTAATGAGCGTATCTCACGGTCGATCAGCCGCTTGAAAGAAGGGCGTTTACAGAATATTAAACGTCTGCTTGCTTTGGCGACTGAAATCGCAACGAGTCAAGAAGCGCCAGTCTGGTGTGATGTCAATCTAAGTGAACAAGTGATGGAGGTCGATCGTGCAGTACCATAAGTCTGATACGCAGCCAACACCTCAACAGCGTCTCTGGCATCATCTCTGGAAACTCGCCGGCGCTGATTTGTGGCAATGTCGCTGGTTGCTGGTTAAAGCCTATGGGTATGCACTGATAGCAGTGAGTGCGCTCGTGTTATTACCATGGCCGCTAAAGCTTATTATCGATCATGTTTTGTCCGGTCAACCGATCCCTCTTGTTTTAGCGCCGATTGAAACGTTTCTTTACCGGCAACACTGGTTGACAACACAAACAGATGTGATTGTGGCTTTGG
>DRLZ01000214.1 GCA_011322755.1 Crenotrichaceae bacterium | reverse complement strand
CTGTATTTGAAAAAATTGAAAAAATCAGAAATAGTTGAATCGCTCCGATAGACTTTTTAAGGGCTGACTATTTACTTGACTTATTAGAATTCTGCTAGATGTTGCGCTTATAAAGCAGCCCATCCCCTGCCAGAATACTATCTACCGTGCAGGGATAAGAAACAACAATCGATAAAAACGCAGAGGAATAATCACAGATCATTCAACAAAATAAACAAGGGGAAAGTAGTTAATGATTTTGTTACTGTACTTCAGTTTCCAGCGACGGAGTTACTATCAGTTTGCTAACAACATCAGGTACTCTATTAATCACCTCTGCTGGATTTTTTTCCAGATCTTTCGATGTATAGGGTTCAATCCCAAACGTAGTAATGATTAATTCTGCAGTTTCTGAATCAATCTCAAATCGTGTCCAGCCAAATGAGAACAATGCATTCGGAAGTCCAGCTTGCAAGTGTGCATTGATGTTCGGATTATCCTGTAAACCAAGAAGTGAATAGTTCAATTGTTGGAGTTGTAAATTGATGAAATTTTTCATTGCCATATTTCTAGATACCATTGGCAAAGCGTTAAATTCAGACACATTATTAACACCGGCTAACGTAAGAATTTGCTCCAGCGTCATCCTGACTCCGGGAATAATTGTTGGCAGCCCGATAATCGAATTACCAAGTGAAGGATCATAAGCAACTGCACCTGTCGTCACTTCAAATGCGGATGTAGAAATCTGAGGAACTGATAGTAAATCTTCGCCATTTTGCCAAGCAGAAAGCAATTCATCCCGACGTTGATAAACAAGATCATTAATCAAACTACCGTGAATATCTGCAGCTATAAATACGACATTCGTAATGAAGTTTTCATCTATATAACGCAGCAACTCAGCACGTTCAACAGCGTACCCTTCAAATCTGTCAGATGCCAGCAACACACCAAAATTCTGAATAGGCTCTGGGATGACAATAAATTTCCAGACCACACCATCTGCTTGTGCATCAAGCAGATTATCTTTCAAGCGCTGAAGCTGCCGTTTGCCAAGCATGGAGCGTTGAGGTTGCACCGATTCCAGCTCATAACTCTGTGCGATAAACTGGTTAACCTGGGTACGATTAAAAGGATTAAGCAAACCTGGTAACTCTGCATTACGAAATGAGCGAGCATCCAACAGATAAATGGCCGCCAGATCACAGTAACGCTGATACCGATACAAATCAGGACGTAAATCAGTGAGTTGGTCACCAATTTGCTGATATTGACGTGGTTCAATTGCATTGAACTCATAAAATGCCTGCAACCCATTGAGATAACGTTGTGATTGATTGATAAAATTAACGGCTTCATCAAACCTGGAGTCACTACTTGCTGGTGCGCCACCTGCAAAATCATTCACAACTTCATGATCATCAATCATTGAAAATACTGAGATATGTTGCTGTAAGCGAGCCAGGGTATTCAGTTCGAGATGAGTCGAATAAACTTCCTGGTGCTTGATTCTGAATTCCTCAAGTGAGTGAGCTTGCCGGGCTTCCAGCGCAGGACTGGGTACATCCGCATAAACTGTGTCACCGAGTTTAATAAAAAAGTTCAGCGGTCGCTCAAAGACATTATTAAGAGCAGGATAAGGCGCCAGGTCGCCGCGCCAGTCCCCGCTGACACCAAATCTCAACCCTTTGTTTTTTGAACAATCAGTTGCTGCTGTCGTAAAACGTCCTCGTAAATGTTCACCGCTCGGGCTTTCAACCGTATATGCATAACGATGCCCGGGTAATAAATCATTTACCTTGATTTTGACCGGAATTGATGGGTCATCAACCATAACACGGTATTCAAACCGATGAAATGGGCCATAACCAATACTCCAGATCCTGAACGTAACTTCTCCTGGAATTGTACTCCGTGTCCACAATACTGTTGAATTGTCAGTAGTATCACCACTGGATATACCATTCGGCAACGATGTACGTATACTTGGGCTATGCAAATGGGGTGGTTTATACAAGGATTCAGAATAGGCATATGGCTGCATACAGACCGCTATAATCAATCCACAGATGCAGTCTTTTGTCATCACAATCTACCGACTCCTTGTTTGTTAATCAGCATGCCCTGTGGTTAAACTGTCCCTATCTATCCAGAACAACATCTGATACAACAATTACCAAACCCTGTCGGAAGTGGCTAGGGCTTGGTGATTTTGATCGGCTACACTCAAGGATTGATAACACAGAGATTTATAGATACTACAAGTATTATTACCTCAAAATAATCAACAAGGCGCGGATTGTTTTGTGAGATTCCAGTCCCCTTTTTGTCCAGTTCTAGAATCAATGAAAAAACCACTCCAGACATTTTCACCTGCAGTTAAAACACCTGTACCATTATCGGTATTGTTACTCCATTGATACGTATACACGCCATTATTAATTGTACCCGTCATCGAGCCTTTGTTGCCATTAAAATAGAAAATATCTGCTGCTACAGAGTTGCCGGTTTGTTCAGCATCTACACAACCAAATTCTGAATCCCAAAAACCAGCCAGTGAAAATACAGTTGTCTCTGGCAACATTGGGGAAGTGATGGATCCTGATGTTGAAACTGGGTTTTCACAATCACCATTAAACGTATACCGCTCACCATTTTCGAATACTACATTACCATCACAACGATCGGAAGTAACGCGTAACTGGTCGATGGTAAAACTTTCCCCATTAATAGAAGATGGTCCGGTTGTGTTAAGCAAGCTTGAACCATCCGGAAATTTTTCTATTGATAACTCAATCTTGATAACGCCATTCAGGGTGTTCAAATTTCCTGAAAAATCAGTTTTTGCAGGCAACAATACTGTTGTTGTCGTACCTGATACCAAATCACCATCTACACTTAGGTTGTTAAGGGTTGTGGTAATAGTTCCCCTGGTCTCAGTTGAACCATCTAACGAAAATTCCAATCCTTTGAAGACATTTTTAAGTTCACCGCTAATCATATTGTCAGCTGTTTTGAAATCAGCAAATTTTAAATTGAGTATCCCGTCAAATCCAGAAGATTGGCCAGACGTTAATTCCAGTTTACCAGAGATATTGCCATCGCCAACTAGTACATTATCTGATAACAGATTCTGAACCTGAAAATCAAAGTCTGATCCAATTTTCGTGTCATCAAAAACAAGATCACTGAGTGTAATATCAACGATGCCCATTATTGACTTGCCTTCCTCACTGATAAAATTGTCCCCGTAATCAATATTTATAGCGAGAATTTCTGGCAAATTATTAAAATCAAGGGCTGCCGGTGTTGTTGTCACTATAGGCCCATTGCTGCTGCCTGGTGATAAAGCCGTTGTTAAAATTGCAGTTGCCTGGCCACTCAGCTGACCAGTGACATCATCGCTAATCACAGGTAACACTGACAATAGCGGCTGGATTCTTGCCTGATCCGGAGGTTGAGTTCCCTGATCCTTTTCAGTTACATCAGATAGTGGAACAATTTCAATATCCGCTTGCCAAGCTGAAATATTATCTGATACCAAACGTGCGTTTCTACGTGAATTAAATGTCAACCTTAAGGCACCTGCTGGTGTAGCCCGAGTATTAACAGTTGGACAGGCGAGACAATATCCTGTAACTCGATCAACCGGCATATTTGTCTCCTCACCCAGGTTGATTGCATTTGCGATTGATCCTATTAGCCAAAGTGGGGCACCATTTTCATCATAGTAATAGAGAACAGCGGCACTACTGCTACCGATTGTCGAAACAGTTAACCCTCTTCCGGGTTCTGATGGTGGAAACCACAACGCTGTTAATTCATTACTTGTTGGTGGTTCATCAAACTCAAAAAATACGATTGTTTCAGAACCATTGTCTCCGTTGATGGTATAGCTCATTAGTGCACTGTTAAATGAATCAAAATCAAGCTGAATTGTACCTACATTAGTTGGCACTGCGGACGATCCATTCCAGAAAAATTCCTGTAATGTTGCGTTCCAGTGCGTACCACTCATAGGAGCAGAAGCAAGATACCAGATTGGAGTACCATCTTCCCTGTATGTGTAAATCACTGCAACCGCAACGATCACGCCATCATTTTGAGTGACCTGGGTAAGATTAATGCCCCATCCTGTTCGTGCTGGATTCCAATACAAACCAGGTTTAAATAATTGATTGCCGGTAGGATTCTGAACTTTCATTATCGAATCGGTCGTTTGCAATGATATTTTATCAACCAACCTGCCAGCTACCGAGCATTCTATTGTCAAGACAATAAGAACCAGGCATGTAAGATACTTCCATAACGAAATATTGAGTTTTGACATCGTATTCACCATATCGACCGGTTACAAGTTAATCTGATCTTCTTAAAAAAAACATACATAATAGATCATCAAGATCAAACAATCTGAATTAAGCGATAGCACAGAAAAAATTTGACAAACTCTATTGTCATTTACCACCTATTCTCTACTTTAAATATAGCAAAGAATGAGTACACTATAACCTTTTGTTGCCTATAACCTGGTGAATAATGTCTCTAACGGGCATTATTTCGCTGACACCTGCAACACTCTTACCCGCCTGCCAGTATTGCTTGTCACCCGTTTTATCCAGTGCGGCTTTTTTGAGCTGCCAAAGTGACATCAGTGCATAAACGACTCGCATTAAATGCTTGCGATGTTTACCCTTCAACATCCATTGTGCAAACTGACTTGCCTGTAAACCATTACTCTGTACATATGGAGTATTAATAAGAGAAACCGGTATTCCAGTTACACGCTGACTGAGAACAATATCATTTTCAGATGCGTTTACAATTGCCTGTTTGTACGCGTCACTGGCCTGGCATTCAGTTGACGCAATAAACCGTGTTCCCATTTGTACGCCGGCATAACCAGACTGTAAAGCTGTTCGATATTCATCAGCGGTGGCGATTCCACCTGCGCAAACTAATGGCAGATTCAGATCAACAAGCTCCTCGAGCAGCTCTGCTGCACTCAATTTCCCGGCATGCCCACCTGCGCGATTATTGACACAGATTAACCCATCAACACCGCAATCAATCGCTTTATCTGCCCATTTTCGTTCAGTGACATCATGGTAAACAATGCCAGCGCATGCATGAACTTTATCAACAACCCAACGCGGTTTACCCAAAGAAGTGATAAAAAAACGAACCCCCTCCTCGAGGGCGATATCAACCCACTCAACCATGCGTTGATGGTAACGCTGCGATGATTGCTCTATCAAAGCATTCATTCCAATCGGTTTATCTGTCAATTGCCTGATATATCGAATACCCTCTCGATAATCATAACCGTATACATAGGTGAGTGAAACCGGTTGCAATACACCAATAGCGCCCGCATTCGATACGGCTGCAATGAGTTCCGGGTTACTGCAAGGATACATGGGACCACAGATAACAGGATGATGGATTCCCAGTTGTTTGGCAAAAGTATCACTTGCCGAATGCACTACTGTCATCAATCACCTCTGGTTCCTACTGGAATCTCCACTCATACTTCCTCGTCTACAAAGCGCTCTTCAATTTACAATAGCAATTCTGGAGAGTCTTTCTCCATAAGAGAAAAAACTACATGTTGTGCTTCCTGGTACTAAACGAGGCCCCATGTAATCTTTCCCCACAAAAGTGGACAGCCAGTTAAGCACGTTCTTCATAGTCATCGTCATACAGCAACGGTATCTGATACCCAGCCGCTGAATGTCGGCACTGACGATTATAATACACTTCATTGTATTCAGAGATCGATTGCCTGGCTATCCTCACAGAGGGGATAGGTATCTCGGTAAACCAGTTCTACTTTCAAACTGTGAAAAAAAACTTTCCAT
>DRLZ01000213.1 GCA_011322755.1 Crenotrichaceae bacterium | reverse complement strand
GAGAGAATACGTGTCAACTTCTCGCGTATGATTTCAGCGATAAAAAAGCGTTCTGAACGATCCGTAATTTGATCTTCCGGGTAGATAAGTTCGCCTTCAGGTAATAACTTGATGATAGCGTCTTCAAGCACATCCATGTTGGTTGATTTCAAGGCAGAAACCGGAATGAGTTCAGCGAACGGGTAACGTATTGACGCATCGTGTAAAAACGGCAGGCAACTGGCTTTGTCATTCACCAGATCAATTTTATTAATCGCCAGAATAACTGGAGCAGAGATATCCTGTAATTTTTCCATCACCAGTTCGTCATCATCCCGCCATTGCAATGAATCATTCAGCCACACCACCACATCAACGCCTGTTAAGGTTGCCTGTGCTGTTTGATTCAGCAAACGGTTGAGTGCTTTTTTTTCGCTACGATGCATACCCGGCGTATCAACAAACACAATTTGTGCCTGATCTGTTGTTTTAATCCCGATGATTCTGTGCCTGGTTGTCTGGGGACGTCGGGATGTAATACTGAGTTTCTGTCCAATCAAGTGGTTAAGCAGTGTTGACTTACCAACATTCGGGCGGCCGATTAACGCAACGTAACCTGCTTTCAAACCTGTTTTCCATTGCTAAGTAGCTCCAGCAGCTGCTCTGCAGCGTGCTGTTCTGCACGTTTTCGGGATGAACCACTGCCCGTGCTAAATAGTTTACTGCTGTTAATCCGACACTCGACATGAAATGTCTGTTGATGAGACAACCCCTCACTTGAAAGCAAAGTATACCTTGGAACATCAAGTCTTTTGGCTTGCAAATACTCCTGGAGTCTGGTTTTCGGATCTTTCATTACATGATGTTCTGACGTTGCATTTAGCAAATCAGCATACAAATCCAACGTCCATTGCTGGGCAGCAAAAATATCCTTATCTTTTAAAATCGCACCAATAATTGCTTCCAGCGTATCGGAAAGGATCGAATCCCTGTTAAAACCCCCACTTTTTAATTCACCCGAACCCAGAATCAAATAATCACCCAGTTTTAAATAACGTGCTCTTTCTGCCAGTGTTGTTTCATTAACTAACCCTGCACGCAAGCGGCTCAATGTTCCCTCGTTCGCTTTCGGAAATTTTTCATACAAGGCATTGCCAATAACAAAATTAAGCACTGAATCGCCAACAAATTCCAGACGTTCGTTATTCACACTGGCTGCACTTCTGTGGGTTAGTGCAATTCGTAACCAGTTGATATCATTGAATGAACACTGAATAGCTTGTTCACATTGTTGCGGTGAAAGTATCAACGATCCCCCAATTCAAATCCATCCTTGAAGGTAACCAGAACATCCAGATTACCAATAATATTTTCAACAACCTCATATTCAAGTTCGACTTTCAAATAATGATTGCCACGTTTAGTAATAATCACATCCTTTGCTGTAACATCTTTCACGTAACCAACATCAAAGCGTTTCTCAAGACTTTGTGAAATTTGACGTTTACTCATATCCATCAAACCTGGTTGTGCTTTTAAATTAGAAAGAGATTTCTTGACGAGTGAATTATCGTAATAAATCGGCCCGATTTTTAATATCAGTAGTGTAAAAAATGCAATGACCATCAGAATCACAACGATGCTGATAAACGTCAAGCCTTCTGATTTTGAGCGATAATATCTCATAACATATAACTTCCTGTATTCACTTTGCTATCTATAGCATAGTCTATTCCAACACAGTGCCAACCCGGTTGAGTCCAAATTTAGTTGCTGTATCCCAGTCAAAATTCATCCAGATAAAAAAAGCTTTGCCTACCAGGTTCTCTTCCGGAACAGTACCCCAGTATCGACTATCGTTACTATTATCACGATTATCACCCATCATGTAATATTGGCCAGCAGGGACAACATAATCCCGTGACACCCCAGGCATTCTATTGACACGCAGAATATGATGCTTAACGCCGGTTAGATCCTCGATATATTCCTGAGCTCCAGTCATGTTCTTACCGCCGCCAATGCCTTGATAACGTCCAACATAACTTCGTGGAACCGGTTGACCATTGACATAGAGCTGCTTGTTTTTATAGACAATATGATCTCCTGGCAATCCAATCAATCGTTTAATATAGTCTACACTCGGGTCGCGCGGAAAGCGAAACACAACAATGTCGCCACGTTCTGGCTTGTCTACATCGAAAATCTTTTTATTAATAACAGGTATTCGTATTCCATATTTGAATTTATTAACAAGAATAAAATCACCGACCAGTAAAGTCGGCATCATTGATCCTGATGGAATTCGAAATGGTTCGACTAAAAAAGAGCGTAACAAAAAAACAAGAAATATGACTGGAAAAAATGATTTTGCATACTCTACGATGATTGGGTCTGGTTGATCTTTTTTATCAGGATGTTGCTTAAGATACAAGCTGTACAGTAACCAAATCACGCCTGTAACCAGTGACGCAATTGCCAAAAAGAATGAAAAATCGTAATCCATAAAAGTTTTCCTTATCGAAAGGCCGGGTTGTTAGCCATGCAAAAAATGAGTTTCACAGAAAACAATCATCCCAAATCAATCTGTATTATTCTTAATTTGTAAAACGGCTAAAAATGCATCCTGCGGTATCTCGATACTACCAACTTGTTTCATGCGCTTTTTACCCGCTTTCTGTTTTTCCAATAGTTTGCGCTTTCGGCTGATATCGCCACCATAGCATTTGGCAGTTACATTTTTACGCAATGCTTTTACAGTGGATCGTGCTATCACTTTTGACCCAATTGCAGCCTGGATAGCAACTTCAAACATTTGTCGCGGGATTAATTCTTTCATTTTATCAACCAAATCACGCCCACGAGACTGAGCATCATCTCGGTGAACAATAATCGACAATGCATCCACAGGATCGCCGTTGATTAACACATCCAGTTTAATTAACGGGGTTGCTTGAAAACGTTTAAATTCATAGTCAAAGGAAGCATAACCACGACTGACAGATTTTATCCGGTCAAAGAAATCCAGCACGATTTCACTTAATGGCATTTCGTAAGTCAGCGATACCTGGTTACCGACATAGAGCATATTTTTTTGAATGCCACGTTTGTCTACACACAGACTGATGACACTGCCAACGTAATCTTGCGGTACCAGAATATTTGCTTCTACAATCGGCTCTTGAATCTCACTGATTTTCCCTGCATCCGGTAGTTTAGCCGGATTATCGACTTTGACAATATCACCGTTTGTTGTAAGTGCCTGATAGATAACAGTCGGCGCAGTGGTAATTAAATCAAGATTGTATTCCCGCTCCAGACGTTCCTGGATAATTTCCATATGCAAGGTTCCAAGAAACCCACAGCGAAAGCCAAACCCGAGTGCAGTTGATGTTTCAGGTTCAAATTCCAGTGAAGCATCATTGAGCCGAAGTTTCTGCAACGCCTCACGTAACTTTTCATAATCATCAGAACTGACAGGATACAAACCAGCAAACACACGAGGCTGTGATTGCTGAAAACCAGGTAGTGCTTCTGCAGTTGTTCCAGCGCTGGTTGTAATGGTGTCTCCAACTGGCGCACCGAAGATTTCCTTGATGCCAGCGACAACATAACCCACTTCACCCGTACGCAAAATTTCTAACTCAGTTCGTTTAGGAGAAAACACACCCACGATATCAACCTGGTGGATTCGCCCTGTTGAGAGCATTTTGATTTTTTGTTTACGTTTGATTTGCCCATTAACCACGCGCACAAGGGATACAACACCAAGGTAACTGTCAAACCATGAATCAATAATAAGTGCTTGCAATGCAGAATCTGCATCCCCTACAGGAGCAGGTACGGTATGCACCAGTTGCTCCAGAACAGCAGAAACACCTAAACCGGTTTTGGCGCTGATTTCCAAAGCTTCACTTGCATCAATACCGATAATATCCTCGATTTCGAGTTTGACGCGTTCAGGTTCAGCAGATGGTAAATCAATTTTATTGAGAACAGGGATCACTTCAAGCCCCTGATCCAGCGCAGTATAGCAATTTGCTACACTCTGGGCTTCAACCCCCTGAGCGGCATCAACCACAAGCAATGCACCTTCACAGGCGGCGAGTGAGCGGGATACTTCATAGGAAAAATCAACGTGCCCGGGGGTGTCGATAAAATTCAGCTGATAGACATGGCCATCCTTGGCCTTGTAATGCAATGTAACGCTTTGAGCTTTAATCGTAATACCGCGCTCGCGTTCAAGATCCATCGAATCCAGAACCTGCGATGACATCTCCCGGTCAGATAATCCGCCACAGATCTGAATAAACCGGTCTGCCAGGGTTGACTTGCCATGATCCACATGGGCGATAATCGAAAAATTTCTGATTCTTGTTTGATCAACGCTTTCAGTCATTCAGTTTTATCGCCAAATAAAGTGGATGGTTCCCTCGCTGTACCAGAATCGCTACCGGACGATCAGTGTCGACGGCATTAATTAATTTTTTCAGCTGCTTAGGACCTTCCACATCCTTGTATTGTATTTGTAATATCACATCCCCTCGGCGTAATCCTGAATCAGCAGCAGGTCCACTTTTGACTTGATTGATCATCGCACCGCCATCAGGGATTTGTAGTTGGGTTCGCATATCTTCAGGAACCTCAGAAACAGTAATACCCATGCGATCGACTTTAACAACACTGTCATCCAGATCTTGCAGTGAAGCTTCGGCTATGTCATCGGTTAATTCTCCAATTTTTACTGTCAGGCTTTGTTTTCTGCCCTGTCTGATAACAGTAACAGGAATACTTTTCCCAATCGATGTAACACCAACCATTGCAGGTAAAGTAGATGATGTTGGTACATTTTTTCCATTGTACTCAATAATCACATCACCGACTTGTAATCCCGACTTCTGCGCGGGACTGTTTTTAATAACCTTGGAAACCAACGCACCTTCTGGTTTATCCATCCCGAAGGATTCAGCCAGTTCGCGTGAAACATCCTGAATCTGGACACCTAACCATCCGCGTTTAACATGCCCGGTCGACTTGAGCTGCTCAACAACTTTCATGGCAACATCCATGGGAACAGAAAAAGACAAACCCATAAAACCGCCGGTCCGGCTATAGATTTGTGAGTTAACCCCGACCACTTCGCCATTCATGTTAAACAATGGACCGCCAGAATTGCCCGGGTTAATAGCAACATCAGTCTGTATAAATGGCACATAACTGTCACTTGGTAAACTTCGCCCTTTAGCGCTGACAATACCAGCTGTTACTGAATGATCAAAACCAAAAGGTGAGCCGATTGCCACCACCCATTCACCAACTTCAAGATCACTTGAAGATCCTATTTTAACCGTTGGTAAATCATCAGCATCGATTTTCAGCAATGCAATATCGCTGCGCTTGTCAGAACCAATGACCTCGGCTTCCAGTTCACGCCTGTCCTGTAAACGCACAATAATGGTGTCTGCATCCTTAACAACATGGTGATTGGTTATCATGTATCCATCATCAGAAATAATGAAGCCTGAACCAAGCGATTTTGCGTTACGGCGAGGAGCCGGTGCTTTACCGCCTGGCCCGCCAAAAAAACGTCTAAAAAACTCATCCAGTGGCGCTCCTTCCGGCAATTGTAACTGCTCATCTCCACTTGCAACAGGGTCTGGTATTTTCTGGGTCGTACTGACATTAACAACTGCTGCAGCATGCTGCTTAACCAACTGGGTGAAATCCGGTAATTGTGCAAACGCGCTTTGTACTATCAATACATTCAGTACTATCAATATGATTGCTGAATAATGACTTTTGATAACAGTCGATAACTTCATTGTCTAAATCGTCTCGTAAAAAATAAAAAAAACTAACATGCCTTGCACACAAGTGGTTAAACTCTGCACCGTAAAAATCCTGCAGCCCAGGTATTTTCTGGATTGAGTGACCTGTTGTGATTGGTTATTCTAACTTTTTATACAATCTCACTGCAGTGTAATCTGCTGCCTTACAGGTAAAAAGCTAAACCAGCAACATGTGTTGGGAATAGCGCAGTATACATTAGAATCTGATCTCACAAAAAACCTGGTGCTAATAATTGCTTATATAAAGACAATATTAGTGGACTATTTTCATTGCATTATGGATTAATCGAATCGTCTGTTGCGGAACCTCCCCAACAATAGTCAGGTTGTACCCACTCCTGATCGATTTTGCAAGATTCATCGCACCAACACGGTGCAGCTCGATCGATGGCTCATTCGTTTTTGCTTTGCCATCAACATAAACAGAAACCAGCGCAATTCCATCACTCAGTAATAGATGGGTCAGTCGTTTTGAACGTAACGTGTTGTGCTCTTGCATGTAGTTAACAATTTCAAAACCAGCAGGCTTGTCAACAACTCGCCATTTTTGCTGCTCATATGGAACAATTTCTGATTTCTGTGTAACCCATTGATATTGCTTTGATTCAACAGGTAACAGAAATTGGTCTCGAGGAATCATTTGACCAGTTTTTAAGTCAGCAAACATCAGTTGTTCCAGAACATTGCCTGTATTATCAATAAGTTGTATTTTAACGGGAATAGAAGAAACCTGATCAATCCAGAACTTATGCTGATATCGCAAATTATCTTTAGGCAAAATACTGACAATCTGAGCTGAACGCTGCACCACTTTTTGTTGATTTCCAAGCTGTACTGTGTAATAACTCTCAGCGGAATCAAGTCCGGAAGGTAGCCCCAGAAAGTTTTTGTGTGGCATGACAACACTCACTCGTCCATTGCGCTGCTGCTGGTTAAAACAGAAAATTTTCGATTGCTCTCGAATGACTTCCCGGGGAGACAAGTCAAGCGAAAGGATGTGTTCATACTCAACACCATCGAACATTGCATGAAAAACTTGCAATGTATCGATCTGACTTGCCCCGGCATAAATAACCGTACCTTGATATGCACTCGATTGAAGCGCATGCTGCATCGCTTGTAACCACTGCATTGCTGTACGCGTTCCTGTGTCAGCAATGGCGTATTGAATGTTTGTGAATACCAAGGTGAACCAAAATATACAGATTCGCATAAGAACGGATTATTTCACCTTAGATTTTGGTCTACAGCAGAGACGTGTATAACATGTTCATTTTGTGAAACTTCAGCAGGTAGACTGAAACAACATCGGTCTGTAAGAATAACCGGCTTGAAGCAGCCTTGAGGGGGGTGTTTTCCGGTTCACTAAAAACTCCGAACCACAAGCATGTCATGTAACTAACAATGAGCCAAATAAATTAAAACAGCAAAGCGCGAAACAATTTGATTATGTTGTTAAAAAAATCAACTAGTTCTCAGTGTTATAACTCACGACACGTGCAGCTGACATTAATGGTTGTGGGCTTATTGAGTAGGAATATTCACCATGTGACACCAGATATTCATTAAACGCTTGTTCTGAAGGAATCTGTGCTGTGGAATATATCCGCGATGCAGCAGCATGAACAGGTTGTGTTCGAATTTCCACAGGCTGCTTATCCGCGACAACATTATCTGTCATTACATCGACTGCTGAAGGTTGTGAACTAACCGGAACAACGTGTTGTGTTTGTTGCTGATAGCCGTAAATCATCATCGCTAAAATGCCAGATGCAGCCACCATGCCGGTGCGACGCAAGAACACGAACGTGTTGCGCTGACTGGTATTTGATTTTGATTGCGCTTTGGGGGCAACAAGAACAGGTTCTGATAATAAGGCTTGATGTACCGATTCGATCAGGTCAGGACGGGCAGCAACGGGTGACTGGCTGTTCATGACTGATCTAACCTGGTTATAACGCTTCCACTGTTCAGCTAGCAAGGCGTCCTGCTCAATTTGAGCCCACAACTCTACAGTTTCCTGTGCAGATAGTTCACCATCAAGCAAAAGGGACATTTTCAAGCTAATTTCATTGTCCATAGTTATCACCTTGTTTCATTCTCTGTATTTCCAGACAGAGATTGTAATTTTTTGTCAATCGCTTCCCTGGCTCTAAAAATTCTTGAGCGAACTGTACCAACCGGGCATTGCATGGTTTTGGCAATTTCGCTATAACTTAGCCCCTCAAACTCCCGCAGCGTAATTGCTATCTGAAGTTCGTCTGGCAGACCTTCAATTGCAGAATGGATCATCTCCACCACTTCTCTGCCTATCGCCAGTTGTTCGGGCGTATCGTACTCTCGCAGGTGCTGTGCACCTTCAAACTGTTCTGCTTCCTGTATATCAGACTGAATATCTGATGGGCGGCGAGAACGCGCAACCAGATAATTTTTCGCGGTATTAATAGCGATACGGTACAGCCAGGTGAAGAACGCACTGTCGCCTCGAAAGTTCGGCAACGCCCGATACGCCTTAATGAAGGCTTCCTGAGCAACATCCTGAGCTTCAGTCTGATCTCTGACAAAGCGTCCGACCAATTGAGTCACTCGATGCTGATACTTGCCGACAAGTATATCAAATGCAGCCTTGTCACCATTTTGAACTCTTAGCACCAAATCTTTATCAAGTTGCTCACCTGAGTGGTCACGTCCTTGCATTTATAATGACGCCAATAAACCAAATAAGTTCAACCTGGATACAACGAAAATCACAACAACCTGATCCTTACCTTAGAATTATAGTTGAAGACAAGCATTCCAGAGTTGAACGTCGTGTAAATACTCGTCAAAAATAATCAATTAGCTCACAGGCTTAATTGACCGATGCGTACAGTCAATGCACAATACTGTAATCGATAATTATGAAGCAACGATCTCAGGCGTCGCAACTGTTTTGCGAAACGCAGATTATCATCTTTTCGATAACTGAATGCAATGTTGACTTATTATACACAATAACAATCATAACAATTGATGGCAGAATATTAATGACCAAATATCAGTCATTTGAACATGACGTACTCATCATTGGTTCTGGCGGTGCAGGACTTAGCCTCGCTTTACAACTACCGAAAACAACCCATATCGCCGTACTCTCAAAATTCGACTTGCAACACTGTAACACTTATTTCGCACAAGGCGGAATCTCTGCGGTGCTGGAATCCGACGATACGCTTGAATCCCATATTGAAGATACACTGATATCAGGTGCCGGCTTGTGCAAGCGTAACATCGTGGAGCTGGTTGTCTCTCATGGTAAGCAATGTGTCGAATGGTTGATTCAACAAGGCGTTGAGTTTACGGAAGAAGAAACAGAAGATGGAGATTCACAACTGCATCTTACCCGTGAAGGTGGTCACAGCCACCGTCGCGTTGTCCACTCTGCCGATGCCACAGGCAAAGCCATTATCACAACCCTGGATCAACGCGCCAGAGAAGCATCAAATATTGATTTGTACGAATACCATAATGCGGTTGATCTTATCCAGACTCGTCATCAGAGCAGTCAAAAACGTATTGATGGCGCTTACGTACTCGATATCAAACATGATAAAGTCGTCGCTTTTCGTGCTCGCTCAGTCGTACTGGCAACAGGTGGTTCAAGTCGGGTCTATCTGTATACCAGCAATCCGGATGTTGCAACAGGTGATGGTATTGCGCTGGCATGGCGAGCCGGCTGCCGGGTCGCCAATATGGAATTCAACCAGTTTCACCCAACCTGTCTGTATCATCCAGATGCCCGTTCATTTCTCATCAGCGAAGCCGTGCGCGGCGAAGGTGGAAAACTGCTTTTGCCAAATGGCAAACAGTTTATGGATAAGTTTGATTCCCGGAAAGAACTGGCGCCGCGTGATATTGTTGCGCGAGCCATCGATCACGAGATGAAACGTCTTGGCATCGAATGTGTATATCTTGATATCAGCCATCAATCAGCAGACTTTGTTACCAGCCACTTTCCAACGATTTATGAAACCTGCCTGAAATACAACATTGACATCACCAAGCAACCCATTCCAGTTGTACCAGCAGCACATTATACTTGCGGAGGTGTAATGACAGACATCAAGGGACGTACCGATATTGATGGCTTGTATGCCATTGGTGAAGTCACATGCACCGGGTTACATGGAGCCAACCGAATGGCCAGTAATTCACTACTGGAATGCCAGGTTTTTGCCAGACAGGTTCACGATGACATTATTAAAACCAATCCGCTCAGACCACCTCCGCCAGAGGTAGCTGAATGGGATGAATCAAGAGTCACCGACTCTGACGAGGAAGTGGTTATTTCCCATAACTGGCGTCAATTACGACAATTTATGTGGGATTATGTCGGCATTGTGCGAACCGACAAACGCTTGGCGCGTGCCAAGCGGCGGGTGGAAATGCTCAAACAGGAAATTCAGGAATATTACGGCCATTTTAAAATTTCCAGCGATCTACTTGAACTACGTAATCTGGTCACAGTCGCAGATCTGGTTATCACCAGCGCCATGCAGCGCAAGGAAAGCAGGGGGCTGCATTATACTCTTGATTACCCGGAAACTGATGCGAAACAAGCTGAAGATACCGTACTCATACCACATCACTCCACCCATGTTATCCACGACAAACAACCGCTAACAATAGACAAGGGGTAGTCAGACAGAATTCAGGCTACTCCATACCTACAGTATCAGTTATCTTATTCGATCCTCAGCTGCTGCCAGAAAGTGCGTTTTCTGGGTAAGCCAACTTCTGGATCAACAACAGTTGCTCCACCACCAGTTCCCACCATGACATCAACTCCGGTTTTCTGGAAAACGGCAATCGGGTCTGATGGTATGCCATCGCCTAGCGGGTCGCGTCTATCCTCCACTGTTAGCACCGCCTGATTATTCGGATTCACCGGTGGATTATACCAATCATACACGGCTGCACCATTCAACAGATTCACGGCATACAGCCGTCCACTTCCTTCAACCGCACCTCCGCAAGGATCTTCAGATGTATCTGCTTCCGGAATATAGGTGGCAAAAAAGATTTTCCCATCCAGTATTAACGGGCTGGACAATCCTTTTTCACCTTTCCAGTCATCGTTATATTCCTGGAAATTAATAAACCAGCCTTTTTTTGATTTTAGCGCTGTTGCATCTGCTGACCCGCTTTGAATATTGACATCAGTCACATCCGCCATATCAGATGCAGTAATCGGCGTAAATCCCGATGGTATCACTGATGCAACATGGGTATCTCTGAATGCATAAAACCGGTCATTCACAGTCGCATCCAGCGGATGTGAACGGTTCCCACTTGAAATGGTCACCAGATCATAGAGTTTCGTGGTTGAAAAAACACCATCACTCATTTGTGCTACATCTGGTGGATAAAAGAATTTGCGCTTGTCAGCATCATCCGCTGATGACGAGATAGCAGCAAGTCTGGCGCCTGTTGAAGAACTCAAAGTTGCAGCCAGATCGATTCGCCATAACTGTCCGCCTGTATCACCAACATAGAGACGCTCAATCACACCGTCACTATTAGCATCCATTAATGCAACATCAGATGGTATCGCATAGATCATCTCTGCGAGGTTTAAATCAGCACCCGTATTACTTGCCCACCAGAGCCGGTTGCCATTATCGGCATCAACAATATATATCGCGTTACCGTAAGCAGAGACCCCAAAAGAATCATCCTGGCCAGTATGGTAACCACCAGCAAAAATAAGTACATCTTTTGGTGAACCATTGTAATTAATCGTTGCCGGAAGTGGTCTGGACCATGTTTGCCCTAATGCTGAGAAATCACCAGAACCTCCGTCAATTCTCCACATCAATTTAGGTGAAACCGCATTGGTTGTTGTCCGATCAGTTATTTTTGTACTCGGTGTAATATCAAAAGCATAGATATTTCTCCCACCTCTGCGCATGGAAACATAGGCATGGACATAATCCTTTTCATTAGTAGTAATTGATCCATTACCGTCAATATCAGTGCCTGCAGGTTCAATACTACCGTTATTATTGGCATCATAAACCCGAATCGTGGGTGTTGAATCAAGACCATAGATATGAGCCCCGTTGATGTTATCCATCAAGTCTTTCTGTGTCTCCAATAATGCCTGGGGTATAAAAGACCATTCCTCGATGCCATTATGAGCATT
>DRLZ01000212.1 GCA_011322755.1 Crenotrichaceae bacterium | reverse complement strand
TTGTTTTTCTTGAACTTCCAGAACCTGGAATCGAAGTGATAGCAGGAAAACCCTGTGCAACGATTGAATCAGTGAAAACAGCTTCAGATATCAACAGCCCTGTGAGCGGGGTTGTTCTTGAATGCAATGAAAAAGCGATTGATGAGCCTGAGACAATTAATGAAACGGCCTATGAAACATGGTTGTTTAAGGTCAAAGCGAATAATCCAGCTGAGCTTGATCGCTTGTTAACTATTGACGCGTATCAAGCCATGATTAAAGACGAATAACAGAAGATGCTGAATATTTACTTTTAGTCTGCAATCAGCGTTTTATTTTTTCCAGTGCGCTATTCAAGGATGCGTAACGGTATAAAAATAATTGATTTTTCTATCAATCGTGCTCTTGTTAGTTATGCTTATAGCAATTCATGAGAACCATCGCAATACGGTGGATTTTTAGTCTGTTTACATTGGCATAAATAAACAGCGCCTGATTTTTCTGCTGTAAATGCCTTTGGTGTAAAGCCTGTTCCATTATGAGAGCCATCACAAAATGGCTGGGTTGCTGACTTTCCACAGCTACACCAGTAATATGTTTTGCCACTTTCCACCAGAACTTCTACCGGCTTGTTATCTGCAACAACTGCTTTCTCCATTGTTTTGACCTCTTGTATGTAAAGATTGCTTTATTGTTACATGTCGTGCTTTTATTGCAAATATTATTCATATTGCTTGTCTTTAAATTCACAAACATCTTCGATGACACAGGAACCACATCGTGGTTTACGCGCGATACAAGTGTAGCGTCCATGCAGAATGAGCAGATGATGGGCGTTTTGCAGAAATTCAGCAGGCGTTAGTCGTGTGAGTTTTTTTTCGACCTCAAGCACTGTTTTACCTGGTGCGAGTTTGGTGCGGTTGGATACTCTGAAAATATGAGTATCGACTGCGATGGCAGGTTGACCAAAAGCAGTATTGAGGATGACATTAGCCGTCTTGCGGCCAACACCGGCCAGTGCTTCCAGTGCCTCCCTGCTGGATGGAACCTGTCCATCATGTTCATCGAGTAGTCGCTGACATAACAGAATAATGTTTTTTGCCTTGCTGTTAAACAAGCCAATCGTTTTGATATAGTCTTTTAAACCATCTTCACCCAGTGCGATGATCGCTTGCGGTGTATTGGCAACAGCAAACAGCTTATCCGTTGCTTTGTTAACGCTTTTATCTGTTGCCTGAGCAGATAATACAACGGCAAGTAACAGCTCAAATGTACTGTTGTAGTTTAATTCAGTTGTTGGCTCTGGTATAGCGATGGATAGTTTTTCAAAAATTGAATAGCGTTTCTGTTTATTCATGAGTGAATAATATGTGAGCCAGCTTGCAGATCCATTTTATTAACAGATTGCATTTTTATACGGCTTTGATCGATCCAGTTTTTTAAAGCAACCAGCATTGCCAATCCAAAAAAAGCACCCGGCGGCAGAATTGCCAGTAAAAAACCATGCTCACCATCAAATAATTGTATTTTCCAGTTGATGGCAGTATTCCCGAATAATTGTTCTGCACCGGAAAGCAACGTTCCAAATCCCATTATTTCGCGCAAACCACCGAGCACAATTAATACCAGCGCGAAACCAAGCCCCATGCCAAAAGCATCGACTAACGCAGTCAGGACGGGTTTGCGATAAGCGACTGATTCAACTCGGGCGAGAATGACACAATTGGTAACAATCAGGGGGATAAACAACCCAACAGACAGATAAAATTCATATCGATATGCGCGTAAATAAAATTCAATCAAGGTAACAACTGAGGCGATCAATAATACAAATACCGGTAGACGGATCTCATCCGCTATCAAACCACGAAAAGTAGAAATGATTGCGCTGGACAGTAGCAAAATAACCAGCGTGGTAATGCCTAGCCCTATCCCATTAACGATTGTTGTACTCACAGCTAACAGAGGGCAAAGTCCCAGTAACCCAACCAATGCCGGGTTTTGACTGCCAATTCCTTGAGCAAGAGTTTTTCTGCATTCGCTGCACTGTTTTGTCATTGTGTTGTCACTGTTGATGGCGTCTGTGGTTGAGGAAAGAATTGCTGATGATGTGCATGTGCATGTGCAAAGGTCAATATCGCATGGATTGCCTTGACAACCGCACGCGGTGTGATTGTCGCCCCGGTAAACTGGTCAAACTGGCCACCGTCCCGCTTGACTTGCCATTGATTGCTTGAAGGATTCTGCAAGGATTGATTCACAAACGAGCCAATCCACACAGAGCGACTTGCTTCTATTTTATCACCAAGTCCTGGGGTTTCATGATGTTCGATAACCCGTACTCCCTTGATTACACCATTTGCATCAATAACAACCAGTAATTTGATTAATCCGTTATATCCTTCTGTGGTTGCAATTTCCAGTAACACAGCAGATTGCTGCTGATATGTGATGACAGCCTGCATTGAAAGCAGGGAAATTGTTGGCGTGATATTGACAGCTTTTTCTGACCAAAGTGGCAGATTGACCAAGTGATCGTATTTGATGTGCTCCAGAAGCTGGTTTAACACAGTTTGTTTATGATGTTGGCGACTCTGTGCAATTCTGGCTGATGTGGCTTTCTCGACAGAGCTGACAGCGAATAACAAAACAAGCGTTGCCAGCGCAAGTGTTGCCGAACATTTAATCAGGCTATTCAAATCGGGATGTATGCCAGATTGTTAGTATTTTCCTGGCTCAACTATCGTGAGAATACTACGCTCTAGTAAACCTTGTAAAATGTCAACACCATATGCAAAAGCCTGCTCTGGCTGTGGGTGGTTTAACTGCTGGATAACAGATTGCAAATGTTGCTGACACTGTTGTCCGGGATGTGTTTCCATACTTTCAATCAAGGCATAGGTAACAGCGTTGATTTCCATGAATTTTACATCGTCATCATCATCACGATAGACCACCAGATAAGTCGGGTTTTCAGGACTGCTTTGTGGTTGATTTTCAGGGCTGATTTGATGGACAGGGAACTGGTATGCAAGCGGATAGGCAAGATCCGAGACGCGCACAGCGCTTGACAACAATGTGTTGTTATCCAGCTTTTCTGGCGCCAAAACATCACCCTCTGCCATCATTAAAACCATTTCTACCCACTCATAATGAGCGAGCTCATGCATGAATGGTAATGGATTTGAATTACCTGCCTGTCGGCTATTTAAATAGTCGACAAATTGTTCAGGAATTGACGTAAAGTAAGGTGAATCACTACGATTGTTACAAAAATAATCCTGAACCAGAGCCAGCCACTGATTTTTCTCGAGTAGACTTTTCAGAACCGGGAAAGTGCTTGCAAGAAAGCCTTCTACATTGTTGAAAAACAGCTCCCGATAGACAGCCATACGTCTTGGTTCAACATCGGGCGGCGCAGGAAATTGCTGTGGATCCCGAATATATGCTGAAAATTCAAACTGCTTTTTCTGAAAAACAGGCAGATCAGGCATATTTTAATTGTGATTCTGAAACATGTTTTGCTGTTTGCAAGTGTTGAATGATTTGCAGCTCTGAGAGTAATTCGGGAACCGGAGGAATATTAAAATCACGTTCAAGCAATGTCGGGAAAATACCGTGATACTGGTAGGTTTCTTCCAGCAATTGCCAGACAGGATCAATCACAGCAGAACCATGCGTATCAACCAGTAAATCTTCAGCTTCAACATAATGACCGGCGACATGAATGTAGGCAATGTGCTTGCCTGGCAATGCTTTTAGAAAATCACTGGCATTATAATGATGATTGATGCTGTTAACATAGATGTTGTTCACATCCAGTAACAAATCGCAATCAGCGCGCTCAAGAATTTCAGAAATAAATTCTATTTCATCCATTTCCTTGCCTGGCGCAGCATAATAGGAAACATTTTCAATGGCAATCCGCTGTTCAAGAATATCCTGAACCCGTCGTACCCGCTCCGCAACATAGTCTACAGCCTCTTCAGTAAACGGAATTGGCATCAAGTCATACAAATGACCCTTGTCACTGCAATAACTCAAATGCTCGCTATAGTAGCGAATCGTGTGTAACTTAAAAAATTGCTTTAGATCATGCAAAAACTGAAGATCAAGCGGTGTAGGACCACCAAGAGAAAGAGACAAGCCATGACAGACAAATGGCGTTTTTTCTGTCATTTGCCGAAACAATTTACCATAGCGCCCGGCAACACCAATCCAGTTCTCAGGCGCAACTTCGTAAAAATCAACTTCAGCAGGGTTAATCTCGCTTATCTCGCTAATAAAAGAGCGACGCAATCCTAAACCAGTTCCTGATACCGGGATTCTACTCATCGACTATATCTATTCATATAAAGAGCTGATTGCCAGAATCATCATGTGCTTCCGGCAATCATACGAGGTCAATCGATCGAATTACTTAAACATGCCTTTTGCAGAATCGGCTGCAGAATCAACGGTTGAGTCAATAATTGAATCTTTTGCTGATTTTACTGCATCACTGGCTGTGCCTGTTACACTTGCAGCATCGTCCTTGGCTTTGTTGACACCGCATTTACCCTCGCCACACTTGCCTTCACCACATTTTGCCTCTGCTTTCGCTTTCTCAGCAGCCTTGTTAGCACCACACTTGCCTTCACCGCACTTACCTTCCATGCTTTTCTCGGCTTTCTTGCCTGCACATTTACCTTCAGCTTCTGTCGCCTTCTTGCTGGCACCACACTTGCCTTCACCGCATTTGCCTTCCATGCCTTTCTCGGCAGTCATTAAATACCCTGCAGACAAATCGTTCATTGCAAATGGGTTTTCAGCTGCATTAGCAGCGCTTACTGAAAGCGTACCGACAACAACAGCACCTAAAGCAGCAGCTAATGGTTTTTTGTTAAGCTTTTTTCTCATCTTCTCTATCCTCAATATTAATAGTGTTAGTTGATGAATAAATTCAAACTAACTGGATTTGCAGTTATCAATCATTGCTTGACGATTCTGCCCCTCTTACTCTGAACTTCTACTGAATCCACATCCTAAGGATGTCTAACAAGCAACTGTAAGTCGTAAACTGGATTTTCCATACACGAATCAACATCGATACATGCACTAGACTAAGACATCACTTGTCAGTCAAAGCAGTCATGGTGTCACTCAAACTCACCTGATAAATGCACACACTGTCAGAGCACCACTTATACAGACAAATCAGGCACATTACTAGACAATAATTGTTCTGCCTGGGTTCAATTTTCATGGCAATCGCATTGATTTACATCTGTTCACGGAAAGAGAGTAATTCATCCAGACTGGTTGACAGGTGATGCCAGGAGTATATCTGAACCATCGCAGATCACAGATAATCATGCCATCATTGTTTGTGAGAACCTGTTGAAGATGTTACTGAAGAGCACTCGCGGCGTTAAAAAAGCCAGCTAAAAATGCTCACAATACGTCGGTCTCTGTGCTTAGTTGTTCGCGTTTGCCTCGCGCTGTATTGTTTAATGGAAATCTTGAACAAGTTCTTACATCGTCAATAAAGTGACAAAAATTGTCACTTTATACCGAAATCTGCCAAAAAAACACACAACCTGACAACAGAAATAACACCATGTCATCAATCCAGGATCAACAGATTAGTCGTAACAAACAACAATAATCTCATATTAAACAGTAGATTATGTGTTTCTCGCGAATAGTTTCGCAACCAAAATAGAAAGTTGGCATGGTGCCTGCATTAAACTAATTGAAATTTGCCACATGCAAATAACAAAAACTTAACTACACTTTAATTATTATCAACCACACCCTAAAGAGGTAAATAACCATGAAAAAGAACCAACTAGGCTTTACTCTAATCGAATTAATGATCGTTGTCGCGATTATCGGTATTTTGGCAGCGATTGCGATTCCGGCGTATTCTGACTACACAAAACGTGCGAAAGTAACGGAAGGTCTTAATCAAGCAGCTTCTGCCAAAGCTTCTGTTTCTGAATATGTAATCAGTCAAGGTGCGTGGCCAGCAAATGCAAGTGCTGCCGGTGTTTCTACTAACATCAACTCAACATGGGTCAGTACCTTATCTATTAATAGTGGAACGATAGCTGTTGGTTTTAAACCAAGTGCAGTCGGTGTAGCAGCAAGCATTATTTTTGCAGGTACAACGACTGCAGCTGGTGGCGTTACCTGGGATTGCACAGGCGGGAACTTGGACACAAAATATCGACCAGCTAATTGCCGATAACAACTAAGTTTAAACGATAATAATCTGCCCTGGTAACCTGGGGCGGATTTTTGTGTTATATGGGATCTGAGGAAGGGGAAATGGGCATTGGTAGCGTTATAAACGTGAAACCTGAACTAGTATTAGGTTTATGTCTCTACATACTGTTAGGGGTAGCAGCGTTCACATTCTGGCCCGCGTTAACTGGCACATTTATGCTGGACGATACAGTGCATGTTCCCAAGCTGGGTTTATATGGCTCTGTTGATTCAGCATATAAACTGTACCAGCTGGTTTTTACTTTTGGCGGGATAGGACGACCGCTCAGCTTTCTGTCTTTACTTATTAATGACAATAGCTGGCCAACTGACCCTTGGGGCTTTAAATATACCAATCTGTGTATCCATCTCCTGAATGGACTGCTTGTCTATTTATTTTCAACTAAACTGCTAACCCTCTTCTTGGCAAGCAATGGCCAACAGGATAATCGGCTTAATATTCAATATACGAGTCTAATAGCATGTGCGGCCTGGCTATTGCATCCCATACATATTTCTACAATGATGATGGTGATACAGCGGATGACACTGTTGTCGGCTACATTTACTTTACTGGGTCTGATCTTTTACTTGCGATACCGAACAACACTTAAAGTCCAACCTAAAAAATCTTTAGTGTGGATGAGCATATCGGTTGCAGCCTTTGGGTTCCTTGGCATTCTATGCAAGGAAAATGCAGTGACACTCGTGTTTTATATCGCAGTGATAGAATACATACTTTTTTTTCACCAGAAGCACCTAAAATCAGATTTAGTAAACTATTGGCTAATTATTTTCTCATTAATTCCATTTATAATACTCACAGCTTATTTTGTGTATAAGTTGTCTAATTTTCAGATAACATATGAGTACATGAGGACATATAATGTCTGGGAGCGTTTAGCTACAGAATCAAGAGTCCTTTTGGACTATATTAGACTGATATTTCTTCCCAACATACGTGATGCCGGGCCTTATCATGATGACTATGTAATTTCGCGGGGGTTATTTGAACCATGGACAACCGCGCCGGCGTTACTTGCTATATCGCTATTATTAATAACATCATTCTGGCTGAGAAATAAAGTTCCTCTAGTTTCATTTGCAGTGTTATGGTTTTTTACTGGCCATTTGCTGGAATCGACTTTCATTCCTCTTGAAATATATTTTGAACACCGTAATTATTTGCCTATGCTTGGCTTTTATATTTCACTGTCATATTACATTACTAATTATAAAGGCAAATTTAAAACACTCATATTATTTCTAACATTCCTTTATTTATCTATGGAAACAGCAATCGCATACTCATCTGCAAAAGTCTGGGGGGATAAAGCATTGTATTCAATTATTTGGGCAGAAGAACATCCTAATTCTGTCAGGGCTCAACTCGATGCTTTACGATTTAGTACTGAGCTAAAGAATATTGATATGGTCAAGAGATACATCAATACGCTTATTCAAAAAAACCCGAATGATAGTGCTGCGATTACACTACCATATCTGTTTTACAAATGCTCAAACAACCAGAATATTGATGAGCCGTTGACGTTGAATGAAATTTTAGAAAAAATTGCTAACTCAGATTTTTCATATGGAATGGTTGATTCAATTCGTTATCTTAGAAAAACTCTGGATAACAACGAATGTAATGTAACATTTGATGAAGTATTAATGATTATTAAAGCAACACTTGCTAATCCCGCATTTAATAGGATTGATCAGATCAAATCAATACTCTATACAGAACTAGCCAGTGTATATAAAAAACAAGGTAATCTTAATGATACAATTTTATCAATGGATCAGGCGTATGAGGCAATGCCAAAGTACGAGTATTGTCTCTCTCAGGCTAACTGGTTATTCTCTGCGGGATTGCATGAGGACGCTAAATCTTATCTAAGAAAAGCGAGAAACACCCCCTACATGTCGATTTATGAAAGATTATGGAAATCTGATCATATTTCTGCAGCAGAGCAAAGTTTTAACATTCAAATGATACAACAGTAGGCATATCTACTTATACTACATAAGTTAACATAACTATCACGTGAATCCGTGACATCAAAGAGAAACCATCTGCTAAAAAACGTATAATATACTGATTAATATAAGCTATTTTGGTAAAATGGTTACTGAAACCCACTCACCCAGCAGGTGAACCATGA
>DRLZ01000211.1 GCA_011322755.1 Crenotrichaceae bacterium | reverse complement strand
GCTGCCTTGAAGCTTGGCTAAACCTTCACTGCTTTGCAGTGCCGAAGACGTGGCAACCTCTGCCATATCCGCAACTTCATCCATAGTATGCATTAGTTCGCTACTGGTATTAGAAATTTGTTCAGCGGTTACCGAAATATTACTGGTTTCTTCCGCCTGACGTACAGCGGTTGCTTCCACCTGCCCCATGCAACTTGACAACTCTGCGGCAGACTCATGAACATTCATACCTGACTGCTGAATTTCGGCCACCAGAAGATTCAAACTCTCCACCATACCTGCAACACCGTCGGCTAATCGGGCGATGGCATCTTCTCCATGAATTTCCACTGTTCGGGTCAAATTACCTTCGGCCACACTTTCTGTAATCTCCAGTATCTTGCTCACTTTTTCGTTGAGCAACTCCACCGCCGCATGCTTTTCCTCAATGGACTGGCGTAGATAATCAATCATGGTCTGTAAGCTGACCGCTAGTTCACCAATAGCACCATCACCGCCAAACCCCACCTTAACGCTGAAATCACCTTCGGTCACTTTTTTCATCACCGCTCGCAGATCGTCCACTTTTTGCTGTAGCAGTATTGCCGAACGATTTTCCCGTTCAGTCGTACTGTTTACATTGTCTGCCATGGTGTTAAACGCAGCCCCTAATCGACCGATTTCATCGTGCGATACCACTGGAAACCTGACAGTCGTGTTGCCACTTGCCCGTTGTTTTACTACTTCCATCAATTGGTTCATGGGTCTTGAAAACCAGCGAACCAACATAATATTGACCAGCACCATACCAATGGTAAACAACACCAAATTGGTTAGTATTTTACTAATAGTTTCTGACTTGATCTGACTATCCATGTGCTTCAGTGAAAAAGTCACACGAATTGCACCATTTACAGCACCGGATCTCACATCATGACAAATCAGACAATCAACGCCACGAGTATTTTCAGTTGCCCGAAAAGGTGTTACTACCGTAAGTTCCCGTCCATTTTTACCTTCGGTTACACGCACCACTGGTTGCCCCTGCAGACCTTGATGATCCAGTTCATCGACGGGTTGCTCATCGGGGAAACCTTCACCAAATTGTTGTTTGACTGGTTCACCACGGATGACCCGTGCTTCCAATACCTGAGAACGCGCTAACAGTTTTTCCCGCAATATGCCCCGTTGATTCATAATACCGGTGAGCATCATGGTGTTTAAACTGTCGAAATACCATCGCGTTAAGTCGGTCACCTGATCTTCAGCCACAGTCAGAAAACGCGCTTTATCCTGTTGCACGCTAATCACTGTCTCCACAGTTGTAACAACCAGAAACACCAGGGCAACAATAATATTGATTTTACCGAGCAGTGATAAGTGACTCATCATAGATAAATTTACCTAAACCTGGATAGTTCATACCCACAGGGCACCGAGGTGAATACGCGGGATTATCGCGCTAAGCTTTGATTTACAGAAGACTATTTGATTGAGCACCGTACCTGTGTGTACGCTCCATTGAAAATAATTTGCTGTAAAATCAAGGATCAAGCGAGAAACCACGTCATTTATGAAATTTCCGGGTTAAATCAAGGTATACAACTCCTGTTTTAATTTTGATCGCAAGTTAATGATTTATCGTCAATTAATGATAAATACTGAAATAAAATTACTTGCAGCAAGAATTGTGCAGAAAAACAGAAAGTTAGGTGAAGAAAAAAGGACTACTTGTTAGAAATCGTGATGGAATAAGTCAATTCACCATCGGCGGATGCGGGGGAGTTAACAAATTCGGCCTGACCATTGCCGAAAACCTGAAGGAAAATGGTTTTTTGGTCAAGCTGGGGAATATCACATTGAATAGATGCATTATCAGCCAGAATTCGACAGTCACAGAATTCCTGTGCATTGACATCGCGACTGCAAAATCGACTAGGTATAAAACTACTGGCTGAGCCGGACCAACCCACGAGAACGGCATCCAGATCAAAATACTGCTTGCCTTGTGCATCGGGTGTAAATGCAAGAGTTACTTGATACCCATTTGGGGCATCACTTGAAACCAAGCCATCAGGTTGCGTGTAATAATACCGGCTCTGATTTGCCCCCACCAGATTAGCAGAAACATGTCCATTAAACGGATTGTTTTCCTGTAATGGCACATAATCACTAATCGATAACACGGACTTCACACCATTATTGTCATTGCTGAGGATATCGTCATCCAACTCAATGCTGAGCGAGCCTTCAAACCCCGATGCCACATCTAGGTATTCAAGCAGGACATATATGGCCCCTGTTGTACTACTGCTCATATCAATACCACAAGCAACGCTTTTCATAGTCGGCGCAGGAGTGTTTAAACAATTATTGTTTGTTGGAATAAACCGGGATTCAGGTAAAACCGCAAAGCTTAAGTTAGCATCCAGTGCCGATGAGGAAGAAAGTTTTAATTTATAAACAGAATCTGCATTTGTTAACCGGTAAACAATGGCATCTATGCCGGGATTGACTGTTATTGAATACGAGCCTTGGCCGTTGACCGGTATATTCCCCAGGTCACGAGCAATCACATTCACTGTTATGCTGTTAAAAACAATCCCAGCCGGATAGTTGGATGGTTCTTTCAATTGCGGGGTTATTTCAAACTGCCCCGGAAATAAACCGGTTACCTGACAAGTAACTGGGTCTATTGTAATAAATGGCTCATCCTCAGGCTGAGCAATACAAGTCACAAGCGCAACCTCATCAGATGTATCACCGACAGTCCAACTTGCTAACGCCGTCAGGTTGATGGATTCTCCTGAGACAATATCTGCCGTCGGGTTATCATTATACAACAAATCAATTTGAGTGATTTCCCGATCCTGAGGCAAAATCTCAAAACTAAAATTAACAATCTGTGGCTCTGGTGATTGTGCGTCAATCAAAACAGCTGACACCTCTGCCATACCCGATTTTTTTACATCAATAGAACAATCATCCGCCACGGAAACTAAAGTCATGTCACTGGAGGCATTAACACAGCTTGCAATAGATGTTGCATCATCCAGAGTTTCGCCATTGCTAAACTGGGCAGACAAAGATAAAACAACATTGTCCCCCACTTGTAAACTATTGTTGCTGTGAGAAACCAACAGCTTTGTGACCAAAGGCGCAACCACTGTCACCTGTAACGTTTCCAGCTGAGTTGTGTTTGTATTTTCGGCCAACATCAGCAGTGAAACGCTTGCCTCACCTACTTGCAGTGCGGTCACCTTGCATGTGGGAGTTACTTCAATGTTATTGTTTCCGGCTTCACACTTGACCACATCAAACAGGTCATCACTGATAGCTGAACCATCTGACATTTCCGCCGCCAAGACCAACTGAATCTGACTACCTTTTTCCAGTGAAATATTTGCTGGTTTGAAATATATTCGAGATATATAAGGTGCTGTAACGGGTACCAAGCTTATTTCCACATCCACATTTTCCGCTAAAATCTCATCGGTGATGGTGATTGAAGTACCCGAACGCTGCAAAGCTTCCACATCGTAGTTAAATTTAACTGGCTTGTTGTCAGCATCGGTTATCAACAAGGCTTGTTTGTCAGCATCCCAGGTGGCGGTGAAAATATTAGATTTTTGCGTATCATCATCGAATTGAGTCAACACCTCAAACTCGACACTTTTTGAAACATTCAAATCAATGGTGAGGGATTCACTGCTGGGTTTTACTTTTACCACCAGCGGATTTTGAACAGGATTCTCACTATCCATGGAGCTACTACCAGTACAGCCAGTAACAAAAAACGCAACACAAATCAGCAGCACAGAAAACAATCTGCGCAAATTGAAATTTTCAATTGATAAGTAGCTGTTTTTCAAAGGAGTCTCCGTGTTTTACCCGCTCATATTGGCAGTAGCAGCTTAATCATTAATTAATTGAATCGATTACCTGTATTCCAGTAACAAAGTGTATTGACTACCCCCGGCCTGGGCAGCAGGTGCGTTTAGGCGCTCGACACCATTATTACCTTCGATCTCTATTTTTACTCTGCCTGAGGCATGTTTGGGGAGCACACAATAAATCTTATCCGGAGAAATGTGCAGCATTTTTTCGGTGCACACACCATTGGCCCAGCTAACATTTAAGGCAACCGGATATGTGAAATCCTGCAAGCTAACCTTAAGCGACTGTTGCGAATCTGGCGAAAGATCAAACCAATAATAATGTGAATTATTGGTCCCCATCTCATTGGCAAAAACAAACGAAGATACCGGTAAACCTACTTGTAACGGTTTGGCATCGGCTTCAGTGTATGCAACGTCGAACTGCCCGGAGGGGGGAACTGATTCCACCTGCAACTGACCAGTAATCGATGCTTGAACTGGCTTGTTAATCACCAGGGTTACATCATTTTCTTGTGCTTGAAAATAACAAGCAACTTTGTTTGCATTAACCGTCACGTTGTTACGACAAATTTTTTCCATACTTAGACGACTGGGAATCACATCCAACGCAGTAGCTGGGGCT
>DRLZ01000210.1 GCA_011322755.1 Crenotrichaceae bacterium | reverse complement strand
CTTACCGTCTGGATTCGTGAATGATCGGTCGAGCACACAGTATTTTTCCTTGAAAAAAGTGATACTTGTCACGTAATTCTGTCAGCCTGCGAGACACTCATCACAGGAAAGCTGCATTTTAAGCGGGTTGCCAGGATAGTAAAAAAGGGGAGAGGATTGACGATAGAAAAAGTGTAACAAAAAATTAACAGCCATCGTTTTCTTTTTTTTTTGAGCAGAGTCAAGGGTTTAGTTACAGCGCATTGTTTTTGGTACAAAAAAGTGTAAACAGAGTGTTACACATTTGGTGGGTTGGGGGGCTGTGTGAGTATATTTAATCTGTTGTGATAAGATATTATTAGCATATAAAACAATAAGTTATATTGTAACAATCATTGATTGGCACGGCATCTGCATAACCTCAGATAAGCAGGCAAACGGGTCAGCTTGGAGACGCAATATCAAAACGGCAGGGATTCTATTCCTACCTAACTAAGATTAAGCGTCACAACAAAAACTTATTTTTAATTACATACAAACTTTGAGGCAAGACTTATGAAAAAGACTTTACTTGCACTGGCCATGATGATGGCTACAGGCTCGGTTTATGCAGCAGCTGCAATTTCTGGTGCAGCGACTGGTGATGATAAATCTACGACGATTCAAGGACCTAACGGAATTGGTGTTGGTAACCTGAGTGTGGGTGCAGGATCTGGCACAGCAAAGGCTGCCACAGACGATAATACTCTGGAATTCATTGATAACGTTAATTCTAGCAATGGTTCAGCGGTTAGTACTACGGGCGATGCGACCTTGCAGTCAACAAATGTTGATAACCCCATTGAAACTAATTCTTTCAATGCGGTAACCAAGGGCTCTCGTAATGCGACGAATTCTTTCAACTCCACCACCATTGGTGGTGACGGTAACATTGTTCATGCAAATGATATGGATCAGGCTGTTGCAGAAAGTGATCTGAATGTACACCTGGTGAATAATGACGTTAATATCGGTGGTTCGCTGGTTGACGATAGCTTGACGGGCCCTGCCGGGATATTGAACACAAACCTCAATGGTGCGCTTAACTATAACAACACCAACGCAATCAGTGGATCTTATGCGCGTCTGTCTGGTGTATCTTCATTGCAATTCAACGCAGGCCAGGCTGCCAGTGTTCAGCAGTCCGTTGTTGTAGCATCTGACGTTGGCTTATAAGCCAACGTTTGTGATGACTGGTTTTAATAGAATTTAATATTTTGAGGAAAATAGACATGAAAAAGACATTAATTTCCACAGCAGTTTTCAGCGCGCTGCTGATCTCTGGCACAGCAATGGCTAATGATACAAGCACGTATCTTGACAATGCAAACTCCACAAATAATACCGCCAAGGCTACGGGGGATGCTGCCACTGCAAATGCAAAAGCAAACCTGACGAATGTGGGCAATAATATTACGACGGGTTCTTATAATCCTGGCACCAGCAATTCGTTCAATGACACGAATTCAGGTAATGCAGTCTCTATTGGTGAAGATGGTATTGTCAGCTATGCCAATCAGATAGATCAGTCGATTGCACGTTCTGATTTGATTGCTAAAATAGAAGATACAGATGTTGTTGTTCTGGGTGCGACATCAAATGATGATGTTAGTGGTGTTGGCCTCATTACCAGCACGAATGCAAACACTTCTGTCGTTTATAAAGCAGGCAACACAGTGGCTGGATCCTTCTCTGGCGCATCAGGCGTCACAGTATTGAGCATGAACACAGGTCACGTGGCTTCTATTCAGCAGTCTACCGTTGTTCAAACCAATATGAACCTGAAGTAAACGGTTTTTGTGGGTTGCCCGGTGGGAATTTCCTGCCGGGTTTTTATGTCATCTGAAAGTCTATTTTATGTGTGCAATTTGGGTGGCAGGAAATTTTGTTTGCAAATGAGTTCTATTGTTAAATGGAGAGAATTTATGAGTTTAAAAATATTGCCTGTAGTTATTTTATTGCCCCTTTTATATCTGGGTTCCGCTTATGCGGGAGAGCAAAAGGATCTTAATCGTGATGCTGTCAAGCTGGATGAGATTGTTCTGGATGAGGGGAACCTGATTACGTTGAGGGGAAGGGGAGATATTCGTGCTGATCAGGCGAGCTCAGTCAATCAAACGGCTGCTTTGGACAATGCGAATGTCACATCAGGGGTGACAGGAGATAATAAAATTGCTGATGGAGCCTTCCGGGATTATTCGGGTATTGGTACCGTCGTTCAGAATTCCGGGAATAATGTCATTATTCAGGATACAACGACTTTTAATGTGATGTTCGTTACCCCCAACTAACCGAATCCCCGATATACTGGGTTATCTTGACGATGACCAGTTGAATATTGGGTGGTATTGTGAAAATCCGTATTTTTATTTTTGTCACCACAGCAACCTTGTTGGCTGGAATGGTGACGTCTGCATTGGCTGGCAGTATTTCTATTCCAGGTTTGGGAAGCAGTGTGAGTGCACCCGTCGCCAGCTTTACAGAAGCAAAATTCGATGGTGTGATCCAGCAGCAATTCGATTACAGCTGTGGCTCGGCAGCACTTTCCACGTTGCTAAGCTATCATTATGAAGATTCTTCGGATGAAGAAACTGTTTTTAGAGAGATGTATGATACAGGGGATAAAAAGAAGATTGAGGCCCTGGGGTTTTCGTTGCTGGATATGAAAAAATATTTGGAGAAGAGGGGGTATAATGCGGATGGATTTAAGCTCTCTATGGAAAAGTATATCCAATACAATGTGCCAGCCATTGTGTTGTTGAATACTAACGGCTATAAACACTTTGTAGTTGTTAAAGGTATTGATAAAGATAAAATTTTATTGGGTGACCCCGCGTTGGGTTTGAGGGTTGTATCCCGTGGGCAGTTTTTAAATGAGTATGGTGGAATATTTTTTTTAGTGAGGAATCATGCGACGTTAGGTCGGTATCATTTCAATCAGGCAGAGGAATGGGGCGTGTTTGATATGTCTCCACAGGTTAAGGATGTGACACCGACAGGGCTTTCAGAATTTACCTTGTCGTTACCCCGGCCCAGGGAGTTCTAGTTTTATGATTAATCACATATTTTTGAGTTCTAACCCTATGGTCTGGAGGTGGTTTTGATGAAGACATTTGGATATAGAGCATTGGCGATGGCTGTGTTAGTGACAGCGATTAGTAGCAGTGTTGCGGGTCTTTCTGATGGGCAGCCGATGGGATTTAACCCCGAGCAAAATTTAAATCAGCTGGTTGTGAATGAATTAAGCACGTTGTCAGACCCTGAGCTGGAGAAGTTGCGAGGGGGGTTCTTTGATGGGAACACCTTAAAGCTGACTTTTGGTTTTGAGAGTATTGTGATGATTGATGGTGTCCTGCAAACCAAGACATCCTTGAATATCCCAACATTTGAGATAGATTTTGCCAATCGTACCAGCACCTTTCAAGGTGGCACAGGAACGGTGACAACCGCGAATCAGTTGGCTGCTGGCGCCTCCATTACGACAGCAGGAACACGAGTCACGGGGGCTTCTCTGGCACCTGGAGAAGTTGCTGCCTCAGGATATTCAATTCGTTCCATTTCGGATGTTGTCGCTTTGATGAAAAGCCCCACATTTGTTCAGAACAATGTGGATAATCGCACAATTCAAACTTTTGTGACAACCTCGATAAAGCTTGAAGGTGTTGATCTTAAAGGGACGAATGGTGTCCAGTCTTTAGTGACGCCCGGGCTGTTGGATTCTTTGCATTAAACGCTGTCATTTGGCAGACCTGTCTTGTGTCAATGCCATTCACTTAACAACCACTAGCTGAAAGCTGGTGGTTGTTAAGGTATCTCGCAATAAATAACCCACTAAAAAAACTCATGCTTGTTGAGGCTGTATAGTCATATAATATTGGCTCTTATTGGATTCCATGGCCTTATACTAGGAGCCCCTCCAGCAAAGCAGGTAGTAAGCTTTTTCCACGGGCTTTTGCGTTGTGAGTAAACTCAAAAAAGCTCAGGTAAAGCGGTAATTTCTCCTGAGAAATGCCTCGATGCGGACGCAGCCAGGAACGCAGTAATGACCAGAATCCTTCCATCGTATTCACATGCACTTCATGAAATCCGTCACCGTCCTCATCTCGGGCATATTCTCCCGCTGAATGATTCACCGTCTTATGCTCATAACCCCATT
>DRLZ01000209.1 GCA_011322755.1 Crenotrichaceae bacterium | reverse complement strand
TATCAGTCCCAGTCAGTGATCCGCTATCAGTCGCGATTACTGTAATCAGGTGCGTTCCAACAGTCAACGTACTGCTGGAAAAACTGCCTCCGCTGCCAATCGACCCATCGAGATCTGAACTCCAGGCAAGACTTGCAGTCACATCACCATCTTCAGGATCTGTTCCGGTTCCAGTGAACGTGATGTTGTCACCAACCGTGACACTGGTATTGTTTGCTGGCGCAGTAATCGTCGCTGTTGGCGCAGTGTTACCCGGTGGATTGACGATAACGGTAATGCTATCAGTCCCGGTCAGTGATCCGCTATCAGTCGCAGTTGCTTTAATCAGGTGCGTTCCCACAGTCAACGTACTGCTGGAAAAACTGCCTCCGTTGCCAATTGACCCAACGAGATCCGAACTCCAGGCAAGACTTGCAGTCACATCACCGTCTTCAGGATCAGTTCCAGTTCCGGTGAACGTGATGTTGTCACCAATCGTGACACTGGTATTGTTTGCTGGCGCAGTAATGCTGGCCGTGGGGGGTTGATTTAAAGCTCCTCCACTGGAATACTCAACATGCAGTACTGCCTCAGTCGGTACATTCGACTCAAATGAATAGGCATCACGTTTACCACTGCCGGTAATGATGATCGCCAATGAATTACCGCTGACCCAGCCGCCTCTGTTGACAATCTCTTGAACAATCGATGTGAGATTAGGCGTACTCTGATTGACCCCTGCTTCACCAATTACATCCCATGGCACTGGAGACCATGAAACACTGGCCGTTGTTCTGGGTCTTGCTGAGATATTGTTTGTAATGTTGTTCACAAAAGTCAACGCGTTATCAGTTGCTTCACCTTCCAGAGTCAGGTTAGTAGCTTCAGAACTTTTACCTTTTGTTGTAAACTGGATATAGGCATCTAGAATTGTTGCGCCCTGAGGGATGGTGATATTGTTGAACCGCAAACCATCTGTCTGATTCGTTCCGGAACGAACCAAATCAATATCCGTACTCCCTGTAATTACGCTACCTGCTGCGTTTTCTTCTGCATCGTCACTACCTGTGCTGATAGGGATGCTCAGTGTCGTAGAGCCGCCACCGGGTGGAAGCACAGTCACAGTGACATCATCGAAATCAGTCAAATCAGAGTCGTCAACAGTGAGACGGAACACATAATCTCCGGCTTGAGGAAAAGTGACCGTTGTATCCTCTGAATTCGGGCTCGCTACCGTTGCAGTTGCCGGGCCGCTTTGTTGAGTCCATGCACTGGTTACACTGTTAGGTGGATTTGGCAAACCATCATCGCTACTGGAGCCATTCAGAAATGCTGATGCTGGGAGTTGAATTGCCTGATCTGGTCCTGCATTTGCGACAGGTGCAAGATTACTGCCGGATAGCGGTGGGATGGAGACTTCAAAAAACCGGCCATCATTTTCAATTGGATCGACAGCATTATCAATCCCACGATCAGTGAGAAAGAGATTCATCTTGCCGGGGGTATCACTCGCCGGTCCCATACCTGCGCCAGCGATCTTGATAAAAGGGACTGCTGCAAGATCACAGATTCGATTTACAGTGCCATCCAGTTTGAACTCGTATAAGACATCCGCTTTGCCAATCACATAGAGAAAACCATTATCATTAAAAGCAACTGCTTCTGGATCATTCACACCCTGGCTGATAGTATCAAAATGTGTCATTACATCATCACCGCCAGGTGCCACACCATCAAAAATACCATTTACCCCAGGGTCAAGCCTCCAGATTTCATGATCGCCGCCGCCAGCGATAAACAAGGATTTTTGCCCATTAATATTGGCAAAGGTAATACCTTCGGGATCAGTTGCGCCGAATGCATCTGTTTGAAACTGACGAATCCGGGTGAAGTCACCGTTTGCAGCTCTGGTGACGACATCAACACGCTTGTTATTATCTTCGGTGATGAAAAATTCACCTGTACCAGGGTCGAGTGCAATACCTGTGGGCTCAAAATTAAACGGAACAGTTTTTGAAGTTGTTTGAAGGTTGCCAGAAGAATCTGTTTCAAAAATGTTATCGCCTGTAAAGTAAACTGGAATTTCATTGACTTCACTATCTACAATGACCATGCGCCCACTTGCCGGATCATAAACAACACCTGAAGTATCCGGGCTTGGCGGGTTAAATTGAGATGAATCTGTATTCCTGACCAGTGTTGCGCTACAACTACTTGCTGTACTAAAAGAGCGAAGTGCGAGAACTGGAGTGAGTGAAAACTCGACAATTTGACCATTTTGTGTAGTCGGTGTCGCTGTTCTTATGCTGCGCCCACTTCGTGTCCGAGACTGTGTTTGTTGCCCACCACTATCTGCGATATACAAATCCATGAGCGATGGATTATCTGTTGTATCTCTAGTGGGTGCAAACACCATACTCTGAGGATTGACAAGATTGAAGGGAGAAACATCGTACACTGTTTGAACCGAACCCTGTTCAGTGACTTCAAATATTTGCTGACTGGCTGGGCTTAAAACGTAGAAATGATTATTAAAAGGATTAAAGGCAATTCCACTAAAATCAGTTTGTCCTGTCCCTTTAAGATCTATTTGCGAAATTGTATTCCCTGTAGAATTAGTGGTTACAATTTCACTCGTGTCAGCATCAATGAAAAACAGGTTTCCCGTTGAAGGGTCACTGCTCATGCCTCGTATGTTGTCGGGGATAGATGTTTTGGATAGATTAACAGTAGTAGAAGGCGCTGCTAATCGTCCATTTTTTTGCTCTTTGACCAGAACCAGTCTTTGTCTACCAGGTTCAGAAATAAACAAAGTGTTGGATTTGCTGTCAAAAGTAATATTTCCTGGGTTTAATGCTTCAACTGGCAATTCCTTAGTGGCTATCTTGTCTTCAACCAGTGAAATTGTCTTAACCAATGTATTTCTGGTAGATGGTTGTGCTGCTTCTACAACAAATAAGCGTTTATCAGCTGGGGAATAAGCTAGACCCGCTGGATTGGATATTTCCAGAAAGCCTAGTTCAAAAGATCTTACTTTTGTTATAAACCCCTTATCTATGTTGGAAGCTGGCCGTTTCACGCCTGTAACCGACCTGGCAACCCCTCTTTCAGGGGAAGTCAAGGCTTGAGTTGCTGGAACATATCCACCGAAGATGAATAAAACGGTTACCAGGGTACTGACTAGAGTTGTTAATAGCTTGGTATATCCATTGGAAGTCCCAGCTGTTTTTGTATGTTTTCGGAACATGTAACACCTCCCAGGTGTGCATATTGTTTTGTTGTGTACACAGATTATTATTATTCTCAAACAGGATCATAGATTATTATTATTCTCAAACAGGATCATACTCTTCTTGTTGAGAATTGCAAACGTGAATATTCACGTTTATGATAGTAAATAATTACGTCTTTATTAACAGTCATATTCTAAACATCTTTAACTCGACTGCTGTCAATGCCATCCTTCTTTACTATTGACGTACAAATGCATTATTTTTGGTCATTTCAGGCTAAATTCATACATATTTTTTTAAATTCAAACAGTTATGATTAGTTCCATTAACCTATCATATTGAAATTGATTCGATGTTTATCAATAACTGTCTAGTTGTACATATCCATAGACATCAGAATAGGATATATAAGTATCTGAAAACGTTTTAAAAAATGTGATATCTAATCAATCTTCAGGGGGCAATGCGGTATTCAATTGCCCTGGAATTTAGAGCAGACAAATAACGATAACAATATGTACTACGGGTTATAAATTTAAGAGCAGAATTATGAGGCACCTTGAGGAATATTTAGTAATCTTTATAAAAAACAATGAGATGCATGTTTCCATGCGCACGCATCAAGATGTCAATAAAGTCATTATGTGAGACTAAAAGCCTTCTGATCTGATGAAAATGACAGATGTTTGAATATTAATACTGAGCTGTTTTAAACACATTCCAGATAGGCATGAAACACCTTGTAAATCGTTTGTTCACTGAACAAATCTTTAGCTAAAATGACAAGAGAAAAGCACTAATATGCAGTAATGTCGTTCATACACGCTGTTAGAGCACGTTCTTTGAAAGCTGACCCAGAACTTTTTAAAAATTAAATGATCACCAAATTTTATATCGCGTTAGCTGAATGAGCATTGAATATTGATCTATATATCAAAATATTATAAATACTATGATATCTATAATCGCAGCGGTTGACCGGTAGATAATTAAATAGGCCCATATTTGTAGAAACGATATAGTTGTCGCACCTAAATGTGACAAATCTGTTACAGATTAAAAGTAGAGAAGCGAACCAGGAGGTTTTAATATTTACAATTATTAACCATTACGGCGAAATATTGACATGAATATTTACAATTATTAACTATTACGGCGAAATGTTGACATGAGTGTCATTTGCCAAGATCATATTAAGTTTGGAAGAACCATATTTCTGCTTAACAATAAATAATTTAATCTAAAAAAGAAGCTTGAGATTCTAATGTGCCACAACAGTATGTGGACATTGTATATATACTTACAACCCTGTGAAGGGTTCTTTTGCAGGATCTTTCTGAAGTTCAAAGAGTGCTGACAGTGGCAGATAGCTTTACTATCAGTTGAATGTCTCCTCACTGTTTCCAGGCAACTCTAGTTCAGTTCGCTGTTAAAACAATGGGCGTGGAGCTCCCCATCTACCTACTCAGGCTTCTAGTTGACTAATATGAACGAATAACCAACGTCTGGTTGTTGTTGGGAGAACACTGACAGTAGTGGTAACGATTCTTGTCAATGCTCCATCATCGGTTGTGATTGCTCAAATTGTATGGGTACCTTTGAGACAAGCTTGCTACCAACGGTCTTATCCTCAGTGATACTTTGGAACACGCGGTCAATATTCTGACGGTGAACATTTCTGTAAGTGACAAACAGCATGCGGGAAATATGAAAGGTAGCGATCGTATTGATACGTTTGCTGCTATTAGCCCTTTGTCAATCGTCATCAAATTCATGATGTCGATCATGAAACCTAACAAAATATGGGTAATAAAACGACGGATATCACAAAAACAAATATTCTGAATTGAAACTGAAGTCATGAATGATAGTCTTAACCTCAGATTGACTCATAAATTTCATAATTTTCAAGGCGTGACAAATGACATCGAACAAATTATTGCTTTCTATCGCAAGCATTCTTTCTATTTTCTCAGTTTCCAGCACATCGTACGCCGGATTTGAATTTTGCTCGGGAAACAGCGGGGCAGGTGGTGGCAGCGGCACGTTTCAACAACAGATTCCGCTTCTCGGAATTGTAGAAGTCGGTGAGTTACCGATTGGGGTTTCAGGTATAGAAATTAATCTGAAATCCAATGTCGATATTGATATTCAACTGTATGACAAATTAACCGGTGAAAAAATCATCCACTGGCCTGATGGTATTTTGTCTGGGCATGCATACCAATCAACTGATTATAACGGTGCTTTTATTGCATGGTCAGGATTCAATGGTGACGGTAGCGGCTTTGGAAATGAATATATTAAAGTATCTGAAAATAATGATCCATTTGCGCCGACAGCTCGTGCGTACATCATGAAGGTATTTGGCTATAAAGCAGGGGTCGCAGCTGTTAATTATTCATGGAACGGTGCCCAATGTGATGTTTCACAAGACGGCAACGGTTCTTTTCAACAGCAAATTGTAAAAGATGCCGTTGTTGTGGTTGGTGATATTCCGGCAGGCATCAGCAATCTGAAAGTGCAGCTGGATTCTCCAAAAGATGTTGACATCCAGCTTTATGATACTGAAAACGGGACATCGATCATTGCCTGGCCAAATGGTATTTTGAATGGTCCGTCCACACAAACAACAACATACCAGGGGATGACGATCCGCTGGTCTGGATTCAACGGCGACGGTACGAGTCGCGGTAACGAGTATATTGAGATCACCGGCAACACATCAAGAAAACTCACCATGAAAGCGTTTGGTTATGAATCAGGGTTTGCCACAGTAAATTATTCATGGGGTACAGACTCAGGAAGTACCAATCCCGGCAATCCTCCACCTCAAAACAGTGCTGAGCAACAAATGAAAGACCAAATCCTGGATTTGATCAACCAGGCTCGTAGCGTTGGTCGAGATTGTGGAAACACTTCTTATTCCGCAGTATCTCCAGTTAGCTGGAACAGCCAGCTTTATCAGGCGGCATTAGATCATTCTGAAGAAATGGCTCAAAATGATTATTTTAGCCATACTGGACTGGATGGTAATAGCGCGGGTTTCAGGATTACTCAAGCTGGTTATCAATGGTCAAGCTATGGAGAAAATATTGCCGCTGGCTACTCAACACCAGAAAGTGTGATACAAGGCTGGCTGGCCAGCCCTGGACACTGTAAAAATATCATGAGCTCTTCTGTCAATAATGTTGGGGTTGGCAAAGCAACTGGTGGATCCTACGGAACATACTGGACACAGATTTTTGCTACACACCAGTAAGCACAGATTCGCAGTTACGAAGGTGTCTATGTATTTCCCACACGATACCAGCTGATTATCTGCATTTGCCCTATTTTACTGAATTGGTAGTTATTGCTATTGGTGCTTTGCTTAACGTGCAGAAATTCATAAGTTCCTGAAAATTTTATTACTCAATAGACATGTTTGAGCAATCTGTGCCAAGAGTGAAAGATACAGAATGAGTTTAAATAGAGTTTGGGCTACTTGGAGTGTTTTTGCTTAGAACCTGTATGATTTTTATCGAGAGACGCAGAGCAAGATAAAAGCAGATGAAAAAACGAGGCTGACTTACATAAGTGTGTATTTTGAGTCCACTTTTAACACCACGGTGTGTTCTTCAGTAGGGTCTTAAACAGGTTCTTAGACACATCTCGCTTGAACAAACTACCATGCCCATTCGCTAGGGAGTCGTTTATTCAGAATCGTGTTGAGTGCGCAACAAACGCAAACCATTCGCGACAACCAGCAAAGAAGCCCCCATATCAGCTGCAATCGCTTGCCACAAGGTTGCCAGTCCGGCAAAAGCGAGGATTGCAAAAGCGGCTTTCAGGGTGAGTGCGAAAACAATATTTTGCTTGATAACCCGCAATGTTCTTTTGGAATGGCTTATCAGCCAAGGTAGTTTGGAAAGATCATCCCCCATTAAGGCAATATCGGCTGTTTCGATGGCTGCATCCGATCCGATTGCGCCCATGGCGATGCCCAAACTCGCGCGCGCCAGCGCGGGCGCGTCATTAATACCGTCACCAACCATGGCAACCTGGCCGTATTGTTCGACCAGTTGACCAACAATTTCAACCTTGTCGACTGGAAGCAACTCGGCGTGTACTTCATCAATTCCGATCTGCCGGGCAATGTTTTCAGCTGTGACCTGGTTGTCGCCGGTTAACATGACCCGATGTTGAATGCCTGTTTGTTTAAGAGACTGCAGTACTGACTCAATGTTTGAGCGTGGTTGGTCCGCAACTGCAATCAAGCCACAGACATGTTGATCATTGCCGACAGCGATGACTGTTTTACCGGTTTGTTCCAGACGAATCGCCTGCTGACTGATGTCAGCTGTTTCCTGACCGCGTTCCAGTAAATAACGCCGCGATCCCAGCCAATAGTCTGCTCCGTTAAAGAGTCCGGTCACGCCTTTACCCGGTAAAACAGTGACCGTGTCGGCTTTGGCAATCTGAATCCCTTGTTGTTCTGTATAATCAATAATCGCTTTTGCCAGTGGATGATGACTGCGTGATTCCAATGCCGCAGCACGGCTGAGCAATTCTTCTTCAGTATGGTTGTTGAACGGATAGACCCCAGTGACAGCAGGTTTGCCTTGAGTCAATGTGCCGGTTTTATCAAAAGCAATGGCTGTCAGGCTGGCAGGTGCTTCGATATACATACCGCCTTTTACCAGTACACCTTGCCGTGCGGCACAGGCTAATGCAGCTACAATACTCACAGGGGTTGAGATGACCAGCGCACAAGGACAAGCAATCACCAGCAACACCAGCGCCTTGTATAACCAGAGTTCCCAATCGCCAGCGAAAAACACAGGTGGAATGATAAACACCACAAACGCCAGCAGCATAACAATCGGGGTATAGATACGCGCAAATCGTTCGACCCATTGTTCGGCTTGCGCACGTTTACTATGTGCTTCTTCAACCAGACGAATCATATGCGCCAGCGTGGTATCGGAGGCGACTGTGCTGGATTTTACTTCCAGCATGGCCTCGCCATTGATGCTGCCAGCAAATACCTCGTCACCCGGCTGTTTGGTCACTGGCACGCTTTCACCTGTAATCGGCGCTTGATTCACCGTGCTGGTGCCTTTAATCACTTCACCATCCAGGGCGATTTTTTCACCTGGACGAATCAGAAACACTGTTCCAACAGTGACTTCAGCTGCCGGTATCACGCGTTCCTGTCCCGCGCCATTCTTGATGGTCACATTGGCAGGAGCTAAATCCAGCAACGCTTCGATTGCTTTACGAGCGCGCCCAACACTCCAGCTTTCGATAGCCAAAGACAGTGAAAACAGAAAACTCACCGCAGCCGCTTCAAACCATTCGTTGATTACCATGGCGCCAATAATGGCAACCAGCATCAACAAATTCATATCAGCGCGGAGCCGTTTCAAGGCATAAAAAGCCTTAACTATCACATGACGCACACCAAACAAGATCGCCAGTGCGTAAGCTGCTTTTTCTGGCAGTGGCATATTTTGCTGAGTATGCGATTTGAGCAAGCTTGAAACATACTCTGTAAAGGCTTGCCAGGAATCGCCCAAGGCTTCCGGGGACTGAAAAAGATTCTGTGCATCAGCAAAACCACCCGCCATGCCGATATGAATCAAAATACCAACAAGGATAAAGACGCCGCTGAGCGCTGCATACTGTGTTTGTGAGCGTTGCCGCTGTCCAACATCAACGAGCGTTTGTCCAGGTTGCCAGCGTGTTGCTTTCATCCCTGTTGCGGAAACAGCCTTGATGATGTCTTTTTCGGCGATGTTTTCTGCTGTATCAACGATTGTCATGCGACCATTAATCACATCAAACACCAGTTTGTCACTTCCACCGACCAAAGGACCGATCTCGGACTTTAAAATACTGACTTCCTCAACACAGTCCAGACCTTCTATTTTGAAGGTCATACCTTTAGTGTTCGGTACGGACTCAGGTTGATGCTCCTCGACATGCACACCATGACAACAAGAGGACTTTTCAGATTGATCGCATGATTTCATAATTTTACACCTTCAGGTTAAACGGCTGTGTCACCAACTTCATTGGTACTGATGCGCAGTGCATCCAGAACAGGCAAGACATAGATTTTTCCATCACCACGTAAACCGGTATGCGCGCTTTTCTGTATTGCTGCAACAACTTGATCAACCATATTATTTTGACAGGCTATTTCTAGCTTAAGCCTGGTTACCAGTCCAAAGTCATCTGCATCGAATATAAAATCAGATGATGTTTTACGACTGCGCCCACAGCCACGTATTTCCAATACACTGATTCCTGATAACCCTTCGATTTTATGTAATGCTAGCATGACGTTTTCAAGTTTATGGGGTTTAATATAGGCAATGATTTGTTTCATGTTATTCGCTCTACTCTACTGTTGAGAAACTTGAAGATTGCCCGAAATAAGTCATCGTTCGGGCAATCGTAACTGTTTTATTAATCGATCTCTGTCGCAAACCATTTATACAGCGCAGGTATTACCAACAGGGTTAATAAAGTTGATGTCACCAAACCACCAACAACCACTGTCGCCAATGGTTTTTGAACCTCTGACCCTGTCCCCGTTGCCAGTAACAGTGGTATCAATCCCAATGCAGTCGTCACAGCGGTCATCAAAACAGGCCGGACTCTTAGACAAGCCCCACGAATCGAGGCTTCATCAATGGGGATACCATCCTTGACCAGCTGATTCAGATACGTCATCAATACCATGCCGTTTTCCAGGGCGATGCCGAATAAGGCGATAAAACCGACCGATGCTGGTACTGACAGGTTTTGGCCGCTGATCCATAAGGCGATCACACCGCCGACCAGCGCTAGCGGGATATTCAGCAAGATCAGCGCGGCATTTTTGACTGAGCCAAAACTGCTGTACAGCAGCAGTGAGATGATCAGCAAGGTGACTGGAATCACAATTGCCAGTCGTTTGTTGGCTTCTTGCTGCAAGCGGAATTGTCCGCCCCAGGTAGTGAAATAGCCGGGTGGCAGTTTGATTTTACTGTCGATGGCTTGTTGTGCTTCTTCGACAAAGGACACAATGTCGCGGTCGATGACATTGGCTTGAATGCTGATGAAGCGCTGGTTGTTTTCCCGGGTGATTTGCCGGGGACCGACAATTTCCTGGATGCTGGCAATTTGCGCCAACGGTACTTTGATACCATCCGGGCCGCTGATTAACAGGTTGCGAACTGCTTCTGGGGTGTCCCGATCCTGTTTCCGATAACGCACCAGAATATCGAAGCGGCGAATGCCTTCAAACACCTGCCCCGCGGTGACGCCGCCAATTGCGCTGCTGATGACGTTTTGAACATCGGCCAGATTCAGGCCATAACGGGCGATGGCGTGACGATCCGGGGTAATCACCAGCTGCGGTGTGCCAGATACCTGATCGACCTGGACATCGGCTGCGCCGTTCACCTGTTTAACAACATTGGCGATTTGGTCTGCTTTTGCCTTGAGCGTTTGCAAGTCATCACCAAACAGTTTGATCGCCAGTTCAGCGCGCACGCCTTCCAGCAATTCATCGACTGTCATTTCAATGGGCTGGGTCAGGTTTGCGGTAATCCCGGGTAGTTTCGCCACTGTTTCACGAATGTCTTTTTCGATTAATGCCTGATTCCCCGGCTCCCGCCAATCATCCTTATCCTTGAGAATCAGATACATTTCAGCTGAATTGATCGGATCAGCGTGGGCGCCAACCTCGCCACGCCCGATGCGGCTGGTGACTTCAACCACTTCCGGGATTTTCAACAAACGGCGTTCCACAATCAAGGTATTGCGTTTGCTTTCATTGATGGAAATGGATGGCGCCATGGTCAGGCGCACCACAATGGTGCCTTCCTGTAGCTTCGGGGTAAATTCAGAGCCCAAAAACGGAAATACGATAACGCCTAACAGCAACAATCCCACTGACATGACGACTGCCAGTTTGCGATTATTGACAAAAAATTCAACCAGCGGGCGATACGGTTTTAACAAGGCATTGAGGATGCGTTCATCCAGACCGGGCTTCTCTGAATCCTGTGCAGACTTGCGTCGCATCAACACATCGGATAGCACCGGCGCTAGGAACAGTGCGTACACCAGTGAACCCAGCATTGCCAGCGCAACCGTATACGCCAGCGGACGAAAGGTTTTACCTTCCACGCCTTGCAGGGTAAATAACGGTAAAAACACGATAATGATGATGGCGATCGCAAACAGAATTGGTTGTCCGACTTCCCGGCAAGCTCTGCCAACCACATGCAATCTTGACTCATCCGGGTCTGACTCACGCAGTAGCCTGTCCACGTTTTCAACCATGACAATGGTGCCATCAACCATCATGCCGATGGCAATCGCCAGACCGCCCAGTGACATTAAATTAGCCGACATATCCAGCAAGCCCATGGCAATAAAAGCGAACATCACCGAGAACGGAATCGACAACGCAACCACAAGACTGGGACGAAAACCGCCCATAAATACCAGCAATACCAGCGCGACCAGAATTATTCCTTGTATCAGTGCACTACTGACAGTATTGACCGCTGATTCAACAATATCTTTCTGTTGATAATACGGAACGATACTCACGCCTTGTGGCAAGGTTTTATTGATATCAACTATTTTTTGTTCAACCCGCTCGATGACTGTGGAAGCATTGGTTCCATACAATTTGATCGCCATCCCGGCCACGACTTCACCTTCACCATTACGGGTTTGCAGTCCGCGACGGATCGCGCCACCGATTTTGATTTCAGCCAGTTCAGATAAATAAACCGGGCGGCCATCCACTGTTTTCACAACAATACTGTTCAAATCAGTAATATCTTTTGCCAACCCCACCGAGCGGATAATGAACTGTTCACTGTTTTTTTCCAGATATTGCGCGCCGACATTCAGATTGTTGGCACGAACGCGTTCAATCAGCTCACTGAGCGATACCTTGTAACGCAACAAGGCATCCGGTTGTACCACCACCTGAAATTGTTTTTCAAAACCGCCAATCCCCAACACCTCGGTCACGCCGCGCACTGTTTGCAGATTGAATTTAACAATCCAGTCCTGCATGGTGCGTAATTCTTCCAGTGAATAATTGTGGGTATCATCTTTTAGATAATAGAACAGCACCAGACCCATGCCGGTTGATATCGGCCCCATGGCCGGCTCGCCAAAACTGGCTGGAATCTGGTCTCTGGCTTCCTGCAAACGTTCGCCGACCAGTTGCCGGGCAAAGTAGATATCTATATCATCCTGAAAATAGATATTCACCACTGACAATCCAAAGTTGGATACCGAGCGAATTTTTTCGATGCCGGGCAAGCCAGTCATGGCTGCTTCAACAGGGTAGGTGACATACATTTCAATTTCTTCAGGCGCCAAGCCTTCTGTAATGGTAAAGACTTGTACCAGATTGGGTGAGACATCCGGAAACGCATCGACTGGCAAACCCAGATAACTGCGGTAACCTGTGGCAATGACCAAAACAGCCAACACCATCATTAACAATCGACTGCGCAGGGATAAATTTATTATTCGATCAATCATGTTGCTCTCCCGCTGTTAATGACTGTGGCCTTCGCCAAACTCGCCTTTCTGCATTTGCGCTTTCAAGGCAAAAGCATTCTGGCTGACATAGGTTTGGCCGGGTTTCAATCCTTGCAGAATTTCAACAGATTGATGATCCCGGCGCCCGGTTTGTACTGCTTGAGGTTCAAAATCACCGTCTTCATGTTGTACAAAAACGATTGTTTCTGCCTCGATGGTTTGCAGTGCAGACAGCGGAATCACAATATCAGCCTTGTTTTCCGCAACTGAAACCAGTCCGCTCACAAACAAGCCGGGGCGCCAATATCCATCCGGATTCTCAATCACAACCCGAGCGATGGCGCTTCGGGTTCGCTCATCCAGCGTTGGGCTGATCCAGTTAATTATTGAGGATGATTCAATCTCATCATTGCCCAGACCAAAACGGGTACGGATCAATACCTGTTGCCCCTCATGGATGAACGGCATATCCTTTTGATACACAGTGAGATTGACCCAGACTTCAGCTAAATCGGCAATGGTGAAACTGCGGGTATTGGTTTCCAGAACCTCGCCGTGAACAGCGTGTTTTTCAATGATCACGCCGTCTGCTGGCGCGCGTAATTCATACAGAGTCAGGTCTTTATCCGAACTTTTTAAAACGGCATCAATCGCTTGTTCAGTCAAACCCAGCGCCAGTAGGCGTTGTTTGGCTGCCTTGCGCTTGATCGACATTTCAGCGTGTGCCTGTTTTGCCTTGTAGTAGTTTCGCTTTGCTGTGATCTGTTCCTTGTAGAGTTTTCGCTCTCTTTGCAGATTGGTGCTGGCAAGCTGCAATAAACTGTCTGCGGCAACAAATTCAGCTTTGGCATCGGCAAGATCACGGCTGGAAAGAATAGCCAGCAGATCGCCAGCTTTCACGCGATCACCCAGATGCTTGTAGACTTTGCGGACAACGCCGGAAACACGGGGCACGACATGATACAAACGCTCTGGCGCAACCACGACCTCCCCGGTGAGTTCTCTGGTTTGGCTGATGATACCGGGTTGCGCCTGCGCCAGCTTGATTGAAAATTCCTGCAATTGAGCGGTAGAAAATGATAACCCAGGTTGTTCATGGTCACTGTGCTGATCATAGTCTTGTTCAGCTTTGCTGTCAGCATGATTGTGTGCATGTTCTGGTTCTGCAACAACAGAGAGCGGACTGCCAACGACGAATAACAACATCAGGACCAGTGCAAACCGGCTTGTTTTGTTCAAATGTTCGAGGATAATAATTTGCTTTTTCATTGGATTGACTCGCTGACTGGTTCTGAGATTGGTGCTGGGATTGGTTCTGACAATGGGTTGAGTGGACCGCCGATCAAGCGCTCGATTTTTGCGACATTCAGATGGTATTCCGACTGTGCCTGTAAATATTGCGCTTTAACGCCAAATAGGGTGCGTTGCGCATCCAGCACATCAATAAAGCTGAATTCACCCAGTCGATAGCCACGACTGGCTGCGTTAAAAGCGCTTTCAGCTCCGGGAATCACATCCTTGCCAAGCGCTGTCAGTTCCGCATAGGCAGCATCCAGCTTTTGATAGACTGTACTCAATTCAGTTGAGATGCTGATCTCGGCGTTTCGATACTGATCTTCCGCTTTGCCCAGACGACGCACCGCAGCAAGCACGTTGCCTTGATTGCGATTGAAGATTGGAATGGGTATGGAGATACCCGCATTCAAATTGAAATCATTGCCATCCAGATAGTTGTTGGTACCCAGACTCAAGGTGATGTCAGGAATGGCTTTGGATTTTTCCATGTCGATGATGGCTTGACGCTGATTGATTTCAGTCGCCCAGCGTGCCAGATCAGGGTTTTGCTCAAGCCGCTGGATTAAATCATCGAGTGATGGTAGCTTGCTGATGTGATCCAGATTGCCTTGTACTGATTTGAAATCAGGCGTGGTACTGCCCCAGGTTGCCGCCAGACGCTTGCGGGCAGCTTGCAGTGTTTTCTGGGCGCGTATCCACTCAATTTTTGATGACGCACGCATCACCTTTGCCCGGGTTTGTTCCAGCGGGGTCACGCTGCCGGCCCTGACTCTGGCCGATGCCGTCTTAACCACCTGATCGGCTAGATCCAGCATTTGCTGTAATAAATCCAGACGCTGCTGAGCCGTTAACACCTCGATAAAAGCCTGTGTCACCTGAGTCAAAAC
>DRLZ01000208.1 GCA_011322755.1 Crenotrichaceae bacterium | reverse complement strand
GCTGATATGTGTTTTCACTTCTTTTTTACAATAGCCAAAATAATTATCAGCAAGAATGCTGACAATCACGCCACTTGCGTCGCGCGCAAGAATCTTGAAGGCTTGCCCATCGTTATATCGTTCATCAGCTTGTTTCCAGCACATACCCTCATCACGCTGTCGCTGAGTCGCATCATCCCAGTGCGGCAAACCAACAGCCTGCTTGGTTAATCCAACCAGATGCGGGGCAAGAATCACACAACCACTATGCCCAGTCCAGTGTTCAACATCCAGAGCCGCATCATATTGCGGCAACCCTGGATTACCGCCATTTCCAAAAATACTCTCAACAAAGTCAAGATTACTGACCAGATTCCCTGGTGCAAAAAAACGAATCTCCATGGTTTTTTCTGCATCAACGCCGGGAATTTCTGGACACACAATTGGTTTCAGCAATAACGACACAAACATTTTGGCCGGATCAGACTGTTTGGAGCAATACGGTAACTCAAGCAAGGAATCAGGTGGATTAAAAGCGTGTTCCAAAAGCGTGGCAAAGGTATTTTTCGGTACTTGTTTCTTATCGCCCGGCACCGGCAAACCGCCTTCTGCAATATGAAACGAGCCTTTGGTTGTACGCCGGTCATTCACTGGATTATGCAGCACACCTTGCTTGACCCGATAACTCGCAACATAGTCAGAATGAAATTCATCCTCAGCCATCGTAATCGACAATTCTCTGGCAATACCGTGTCGATCCAGTTCAAAAGTCATGGTGGGAAGACTGGGTATCGAATCCAGATCCAGGTCAGCCAGATATCTGTCAAGAAAATCCTGAATCCGCTGATCCGCAGGGTAATAACTTGAAGAGAGCTGCCTGTTCTTTTCCAGGTAATTGCGCAGCATATCGTGCGCAGTTGTCAGCATTCCATTGTCTTTGTCAGGGAAACACTGTGGCTGCCCGTTTGATGCGAGTTTGAGATTAATATACAGATGCAGGTTTTGTTGCTTCAACTGCGCATCTTCAGTTTGATCACCCAGACCTAACGATTGTGCAAGATCCATAATTAAGACATTCCATGTTGTTTGTGTGCGGATATAGTATCGAAAAAACCGATGAGCGTGGCAACAATGACAATCATTATCGACCAAAATCCTGTTGAATCGTCAATGACTAATTCAAACGCCGGATACAAGATTAGCCCGACACGCCTCATTCAATACTCAGGCTCGATATGTTAACACTTGGATGATGAGTTTGGGGGTAACTTTACTAGAGGATTCTTGGGTACAGTCATTTCTTTTACTCAAAATCACCGTACACCTGAATCATGAGAAATATTTGGAAACCGTTAAGATTCAGTAACACAACCCTGCCAGGGTATTCGACAGTGTTGAAACTGGAAATAATCGTATTGCGCCCCTGATTGTCCGTCCGCGTTGCGCTGAGTAGAGAGCGAGCTCAGAATTCTATCATAACTATCTGTAACACCACACATGGCTGTAACAACACACATGGAGAAACTGGATCTAGATCAATAGTGTGATTCGATTTGATGCAGAGATATGATCAAGCAGATTAATGACCTCCGAATCACATCGACTGGTAACCATGCTCTGCAATACCGCTCACATCTTTTCTATTGATCGTTCCTCCATGCATTAAGATATCACTGTCTACTGATAGTACTCCTGACGGTAGAACTGGCAGGCCAGATCACCACGTTTTGACATACGCATCAGAAGAATAGTTTCCGACGGCTCTCCTGTATCCGCTTCAATCATGACATAACCGGTATCACATCCTGTAAATTTAAACAAAAATGTACCCCAGCTGGATTGTATTACTTCTCCAGAACTGTCTTTAAAGGTAATGAGGACAGGAACCTCAGCACGCGTTGCACCATGTTCCAATGGCTCACTGGTACCCATTAACCACATCTGACTTCCATCTTCATGATAATCAAACCACGATACCATCATCACCGCGTTTCCATTCTCATCAAGATCGATATTAATGTTGCCACCACGTCCTTCAATGGTCTCATCACGCCATAATCCACTGTGTACTGATTCAATAGGAACCGCTACCCCATTCGGATGTAATCTGGCCGTTATGGTCGGGTCAATCACACTGACATGACGTGTTCCAATGTGTTCTACTCTGTTTGAGAATTTATTGATAACAATTCTTGGAATAGCAACGCCTGACTCATCCTCATCTTCAGCATAAAAAATCGTCATCGTATCATCGATAACCTGAAAGATCTTGTTGCCAAAACGATAACGAGCATTCTGCATTCGGCCTGCAGTTCTCGAAAACAAGGCCGTCTGAGCCATATTGTAAAAAGTATTCGTCGGTTTTAGAATGCCGCTTGTTCCATTCACAACAAGATTATATGTTTTTTCTGGAGTACTCACGACTGTACTTTTGAATGTTGGCTTCACGATCAAAACATGTTCCATATCAGGATCGGTTATCACCATCCGAGTGCCTTTGTTATAAAGTCTCCAAATCCCAAATTCAATCACCCGGTCAACACCAACAATCGGGTTCACGACAGGCAACTCATATGTACGCGCATAACCGTTCGTCACCAGCAAACAGAATAACGTAGTTAACATGATCACTTGTTTCATAATTACTTTCTCCTTACCCTGATGTTTATCAGGATAACAATAATAAATTGTCTATTTAT
>DRLZ01000207.1 GCA_011322755.1 Crenotrichaceae bacterium | reverse complement strand
TAACACCACATTGTTTATTTTAAAATATGAATTGATATCTATCCGTACTCTGTTATGTCACTTGTCATCATTGACCTCCTCAAATTCCGCATCGACAACATCATCATCTGTTGACGTTTGTTCTCGTGCTGTTGATTGTGATGTTGTCGTATTAGCCGCTGCTTTCATCATTACTGTTGATGCTTCACGTAGTGCTTGTTGATGACGCTCAATTTCGGACTTATCATCGCTCTTTAATGCATTTTGCACAGCTTTGATTGCAGATTGCACTGCTTGTTTGTCGCCATCAGAAGCATTGTCTCCGGATTCTTTCAGTGCAGTTTCTGCGACATGAATCGTTTGATCGGCCAGATTTCGAGTCTCGATCAATTCACGTTTGCGCTTGTCATCTTCAGCATGTATTTCTGCATCTTTTACCATGCGTTGAATTTCATCCTCTGACAGACCACTCGATGCCTTAATTACGATCGACTGAGCTTTGCCAGATGCTTTGTCCTTGGCCGAGACATTCAAAATACCATTGGCATCAATATCCAGTGTTACTTCAATCTGGGGTATGCCACGTGGTGCAGGTGGAATCTCGGTCAGATTAAAACGTCCCAGAGACTTGTTATCAACCGCCATTTCACGTTCACCCTGGAGTACATGTACAGCCACTTCAGACTGGTTATCTTCGGCTGTGGTGAACATCTCAGATGCCTTGGCAGGAATTGTGGTATTTTTCTCAATCAACTTGGTCATAACACCACCAAGTGTTTCGATACCCAGTGACAGTGGTGTCACATCAAGCAGCAATACATCATCGACTTCACCTGTCAGTACAGCTGCCTGGATTGCTGCTCCAAGTGCAACAGCCTCATCTGGATTGACATCTTTACGTGGTTCCTTGCCAAAGAAATGTTTGACAGTTCCGACAACCTTAGGCATGCGGGTCTGCCCACCAACAAGAATTATTTCATCGATTTCATTCTTTGATATACCGGCATCTCTCAAAGCTTGTTCACAAGGATCTAAAGTACTTTTAATCAAGTCGATAACCAAAGATTCCAGTTTGGCCCGCGTCAGTTTCATATTCAGATGTTTCGGCCCTGTAGCGTCCGCTGTGACATACGGCAAATTGATGTCAGTCTGCTGGGTTGATGATAATTCTATTTTTGCCTTCTCCGCAGCATCCTTAAGACGCTGCAATGCAAGTGGATCATTGTTCAGGTCAAAACCCGATTCTTTTTTGAATTCTTCAACCAGATAATCCATCAGTCGCATGTCAAAGTCTTCGCCACCGAGGAAGGTATCTCCATTGGTTGATAGCACTTCAAACTGTTTTTCACCATCAACTTCTGCAATTTCAATAATGGAGACATCAAAGGTACCGCCACCCAAGTCATAAACCACAATTTTCTGGTCTGCTTTACCTGTTTTGTCCATTCCATAGGCTAGGGCTGCAGCTGTTGGCTCGTTGATAATTCGCTTAACCTCAAGACCTGCAATGCGCCCGGCATCCTTGGTTGCCTGGCGCTGTGAGTCATTAAAATAGGCAGGTACAGTGATTACAGCCTCTATAATTTTTTCACCTAGATAAGCTTCGGCATCTTTTTTCAGTTTTCTTAATACTTGTGCAGATACTTCTTGCGGAGACAACTTTTTGCCATTGACTTCGACCCACGCATCGCCATTTGTTGCCTTGACAATGTTATAAGGCACTAATTTAATATCTTTCTGTACTGCATCCTCATCATAACGGCGACCGATCAACCGTTTGATAGCAAATAATGTATTTTTCGGGTTAGTGACAGATTGGCGTTTCGCCGCCTGACCAACCAGTACTTCATTGTCGACATAGGCAACAATAGAAGGTGTTGTGCGACTACCTTCTGCATTTTCGATGACTCTGGGTTTGCCATTTTCCATAATAGCAATACAGGAATTTGTAGTTCCCAAATCAATTCCGATTACTTTATTCATTACTTTTATCCCCTTCTATATCACTATTGAAAGGACATGTTTGAATCAACCTGCCCTTGTATGGAGAAGTAGCTTACAGAAATCATGAGTGGGTATATGTCATCAAAGTGACAGTTGGAATGAATTCTTGATCTGGAGATGATGCATGTCAGATCTAGTCTGAGTGACTAAACCTTATTGTTGTTGAGTATTTCTATTGGCATTTTCCCATTACATTAAGCTTTATCCAGTATGGGATTTGTTGATTGTTGAATCAGCCAGAATAAATCTGGTGTTTGAGCTTTCTATATCTGTTGGTTTATGTGAGCGCACAACGCGATTTTTCTGATTATACAAAGGGGCTGTTAGCTGCTTGAATGCAGGGTGCAGATATGAATCTTGAAAACGTGAAACCAGGTTTACAATCAGAATGCAGTGTTCTACATTCACTCTCAGTTGATGGCTGCAGCACTAATGATATACTTGACGTTCACCTTGAGTATAACTGGAATCTTATGTCGTCACCTCTTGTCCATCTCCCACGTACTGCAAGCGCATTAATGATTAAGCAGTCGCCTTTGTTTTCGTCCTTGCCTGATGAATTATTAGTGGATATGGCGCAACATTTTCGTCTGCATCAGTGGAAAAAAGAGGATAACATTAGTGCTGACAACCTGATGACGCATTTTTATTTTTTGCAGGCAGGGCAGTTGGAAATGAAGCGAAGTAACCCCGATACAGGTCGTGAAGTGACGTTGGATATGTTATATCCAGGGGATAGCTTTTCGATTATAACGTTGCTTGATGGCAAGCCTCACGATGTTATTCTTGCTCCTCTCACCTTGATGCAACTTATTTCAGTACCCATGGAAATGATGAGGCAGTGGTTATGGATTTATCCGGAGTTAAATCAACAATTTTTGCCTTATCTTGCGCATAAAATGCGGGAAATGGAAGATCTTGCAACAAGTTTTGTCCTACATAATATTACCACACGGTTGAGTCGGCTCATTCTAAAGCACCTTAACAAGATTCGGGCCTATAATGGGAGTAAGGAAGATGAACACAAAAGTCATTTAATTAACGGATTATCTGATGAAACACTGGCACGCATGGTTGGCTCTGTGCGCCAGGTGGTTAACAAGCAGCTGCAATATTGGAAATCACAAGGTGTTTTGATCAAAAAACGTAATCAGATTATTATTAACGATCTTGATGCAATATATAAGGAAGCCACACAAATGCATGCATCAATGACCAATCCCTGACTCCAGGGGTTTGGTCAAAGTCATCTCTCAGTAGCAGGTTTAGCCATGGGTTGCCTTGAGAACAAATGGATTGGTGGATACTCTAGCAGGAGTCACTCTTAACTGCCTAAAACTGTTTTTTTCTGGCAGCAATGCGCAGGCGTAATGCATTGAGTTTGATAAAACCTTCCGCATCCTTCTGGTTGTAAGCGCCAGCGTCATCCTCAAACGTGGCGATGTCGGCATCAAATAAACTGTTTTTTTCAGATGCCCGTCCGATGACAATGACATTACTCTTGTAAAGCTTCAGTCGAACTTTACCGTTAACGGGCAGTTGTGTTGCATCAATCATTTTCTGCATCATTTCTCTCTCCGGACTCCACCAGTAGCCATTATAGATTAAAGTTGCATAGCGCGGCATTAAATCATCTTTCAGATGTGCGACTTCTCGATCCAGTGTAAGTGATTCCATTGCGCGATGTGCTTTGAGCATAATAGTTCCGCCTGGTGTTTCATAACAGCCCCGCGATTTCATTCCCACAAAACGGTTTTCAACGATATCGGAGCGACCAATTCCATGTTCACCGCCAATTGTATTCAATGTTTCTAGAACCTGAGCTGGAGTCATGGTCTGTCCATCCACTGCAACAATATCTCCGCGCTCAAATGCAAGTTCTAGAATCTGAGGTTTGTCAGGTGCTTTTTCAGGTGAGACAGACCAGCGCCACATACTTTCTTCAGGTTCTGTCCACGGATCCTCAAGAATATCTCCTTCATAGGAAATGTGTAATAGGTTGGCATCCATAGAATAAGCGGATTTACCACCTTTTTTCTCAACCTGAATGTCATATTTGTCTGCGTAAGCCAGTAGGCTCTCGCGTGAGTTCAAATCCCACTCTCGCCATGGAGCTATTATATGGATATCAGGGCGCAGCGCATAAGCACCGAGCTCAAAACGCACTTGATCATTGCCTTTGCCTGTGGCACCGTGTGAAATTGCATCCGCATTTGTCTGGTTAGCAATTTCAATCAAGCGTTTGGCGATTAATGGCCGTGCGATTGAAGTCCCGAGCAGATATTCGCCTTCATATACTGTGTTGGCACGAAACATCGGAAATACATAATCACGTATAAATTCTTCTCGCAAATCTTCGATATAGATTTCCTTAATGCCCATCGCTTGGGCTTTTGCGCGGGCAGGCTCAACTTCTTCTCGCTGCCCTAGATCAGCAGTAAAGGTAACCACTTGACATTGATAAGTTTCTTCCAGCCATTTTAAAATAACCGAAGTATCAAGTCCGCCTGAATAGGCAAGAACCACTTTATTGATATGTTGTTCTGACATTAATGAATCCTTTGTACAGTTTTATAGTGTGTGCGCAAGAAGCATGGCTATAACGGAGAAACAAGAAAACGTGTTTGGTTATACAAGGCATGTGATAAAAAAAACAAATATATTTTCCCTCAGCAGAGACTTCTTTCAACAAGTATTTAAATCAAGCAGGGAATTATACCGGACTCGCTATCGAAGTGTCTGGTTAGAACAAAACTATCAGATCATTTGTAATGCGATATCAATTGTCTGATAGCACCAGTGTTAAAAATAACGTTTTTTTAGATTGTATTTTTCATTGAGCTGGTTAATTGCTATCTGGGAGAACCTTGCGGAATAAATTCATAATTGATTTGAAAAACTTTGGACACGCTTTGAGAAACCAGCTTCTGGTTTGATCTTCACCTGTAATTAAATAATGTAAAACATATGGGTTGTTTAAACTTGCATTTATCAGACGATGTGCTGCACTGCGGCCACATAACAGGATTTCATCACCATCCTGTGCGAGATAATTTTCATCTGGAAGTACGATGGTTTCGTTGCCAGAATTAATGACCAAAGGTGTTGTTGTCAGATTTTGCTCTCTGTTTCTCGGGTCACGTAGTAAGTCGCGGAGGTGAATTGAAATGCCTTTTACTTTTAGGAAATGGAGAAATGCGGGTGCTTCCTGTTCATTCAGGCGAATTGTGACCATGTGTGGGGTTTTTTCACCCGCGGTGTTGCGTAAGCGTTCAATCAGAGTGTTGATAAACTCATGATCTTCTTCATTTTGTTTGTGTAAATGGATGACGAGTTGTTTTAACATTGGGGCAATCAGTTTGAACAGGATACGCCGTGCTGTAACCAGAGATGGCTGCATAATAATGTCTGCATCAGCCGTGCTGAATGCGACCTCGTTTTGATGTAGATTCTGACGCACCACAGAAAACAGATTTGGATTAATTGTGTATGCGTTAACAAGAATCGCCAGGTTATGACCATCATCAGC
>DRLZ01000206.1 GCA_011322755.1 Crenotrichaceae bacterium | reverse complement strand
CTTTTGACTGTAAGATCAAGCGCCTGACCCAGCTTTTCCATTAACAGGGTTGCATAACCAGGATCGTGATCACCAACACCATGTGTCATTAATACTTTGGTGACACCTTGCTTGCGCTCCAGAAGCGGCGAAATGCCTTCAAAAGCACCGCCCCAAACACTACAGGCGCGGACATCATTCTCCTCCTGTTGTTCCAGAAAAGCTTCAGCAACACCTTTCCCAAGACTACTGCATCCGGTCAGAATAACCGATAGAAATAAAATGACTACTATTTTTGCTCTCACTCATGTGCCTCCTAATGAAGATAGTATTTTACTGTGTCAGGATCATCCAGTCATCGTATTTTATTGCTACCAGGGAAGACTGTTATAATTTACGAGTTAATTGATTCTACAAGAGCCGCTTGGCACACTCATCAGAAGTTTCTATTTGTGCATACGCAGTTGCTCAACGGTTACATTAATTCATTATAACGTCTCTCAAGGACAAATCTGATGTCACTTGTTTCAATACTAATCCTCGTTCTAGCCTGGCTGGCTTTTTTTTGCCTACATTCACTATTCGCATCACTCACATTCAAGCGTTTTATCGCCAAACATTGGCCAGCCATTATGCCTGCCTATCGACTTCTGTTTAACGGTATTTCTATTCTATTGTTACCGATTCCATTGGTGATTCAGCACCACTATGCTGGGGCATTGTTATGGCAATGGAGTGGATTTTCGGCAATCATTGCCAATTCTCTGGCAATAGTCGCAGTTTTGGCCATTCTATGGACGCTGAAGTACTACGATTCATCTGATTTTTCAGGATTGAAACAATTCAGGCAAGGCATTCATGAAGTCGAAGATATGGAGCAATTTACATTATCACCTATCCATCGATATGTACGCCACCCCTGGTATTTTCTGATACTGATCATCCTCTGGACACGCTCAATGGATGAGGCCACATTGATCAGCACTGTATTGATTACGGCTTACTTTATACTTGGCTCACGACTTGAAGAAAACAAATTAATGGTTTATCACGGCGATGTGTACCGAAATTATCGAAACCAAGTTCCCGGATTGTTTCCACTACCCTGGAAATACCTGAAAACATCCACATAGCATCGTACTAATAACGGTTTTTTTATATCTTATTCGTAGCGACTAACATCAGGCACTGAAACTCCAATTTATCTTGACCCCCAATCAAACCTAACATAAGGTAACTGCTCAAATCTGTTATTTGAGGAAACCATGATGTTAACACTCTACGGGCTTGATTTTTCTCCCTGGGCAAACCGTGTTCGGTTTACAGCAAATTACATTGGTCTTGATTATAATTATGTCAGGGTTGACCTGATTGGTGGCGAGGGACAATCGGAAGAGTACAAACGCATTCATCCTGTCGGCAAAGTTCCTGCAATTGATGATGATGGTTTTGTATTATTTGAAAGTGGAGCAATCTGTCGCTACCTGGCAAACAAAACAACTTCACCTCTGTATCCTGCTGATATTAAGGAAAGAGCAATCGTTGATCAGTGGACTGATTATTGCGTGACTCATATTGCCATGGCAATGCAAAAAGTGCTTTTCAATCGGGTCGTTTATAAATTTATGGACAAGGAACAGGACAAACGTTCTCTGCAGGAAGGACAGGAATTTCTGGGTCGCTTTTTACCGCTTGTTGACACCCAGTTAAGCAGCATGGCTTACCTGGCCAGCAATGAAATCAGCCTTGCTGATATGATATTACTCGCCTGGCTCGATCCGACCGAGATTTGTGAATTTGATTTGTCAGACTATCAACATATCAGCCGCTGGCGAGGCCTGCTGAAACAGCAAGCATTCTATACAAAATGCTATCAAAACTACGAAGACTTGTTTAACCAAAGCGCTTGAGCCCGGAAACTCAAATGCTTACCTTAACCTGATATCCGAGATGACGTATTGAGTCTGCGTACTGCTGCATTGTTTGTTCTGACAGAGGTTGCAACCGTGGAGCCTCTACCTGCATGGACGGGCGCGCTAATCCATAGAGCAGTACACCGCATAGCTGGTCATGTTGTGGCTGATTCTGAAATGTGTTGAGAAAATCAACATAAGCTTGCCACTCTTGTTCTGATGGCGGTTTACCATCCAACGCAAATAAGCTGGTTTGAATCCAGACCTTGCAATGCTTGGTTGCAATCTCAAGATTTTGTTTTATTCGCTGAGGGCTATAGGCAGCGTTGTTGATTTGCTGCACTCCGTTCCTGGTCACACGATCCAGCTTGAACCAGATCTGCCCATCAAGTTCTGACAGTTTAACCAATCCTTTTTGTACATGCGCCTGATGTATCAAGCTACCGTTGGTAATTAAAACAACGTTTACTTTTTCTGACAGCACGGTTTTGTTCAGAATGTCTCCAAGCAATTCAATCACTGCTTCGAATGCTTGCGCACTTGTTGGCTCTCCATTTCCGGAAACGGCGATATCGCGAATAAGCCGGCGCTGTTCCGGTACACCATAGCGATCATAAAAATCACCATGTAGAACATCGTCAAGTAGACTGTGTAATTCCTTGCTTAACTGTTTGAGGTTAATCGCCGGCGCACTGCCTCTTACAAGATCGGGAACCTGACAGTAGATGCAACGCCAGTTACAGGCATTATTGGGATTCAGGTTAATCCCAATCGACATGCCGTTAGCCCGCCTTGAAATAACCGGATAAACATAGGTGAATCCAGCAATGTCGCGAGAGTGATTGCTCACTGTGAGCTGATCGGTCATACAGCTATCGTCTGTCGGTGAGTTTTTCAACTTTTTTCTCAACCACTCGTAGCCGCTCCCAGACCTCAGCAAGACGTTGAAACACAGCAATATTTTTCAGGTAACGAGCAAATGGCTGTGGTGGAGTTGTGGCGTACATACCTGATTCTTTAATGCTGTTAATCACACCGGCACGATGCACCAGAACCGTGTCATCAGGTACAGTGACATGATCAAGCACT
>DRLZ01000205.1 GCA_011322755.1 Crenotrichaceae bacterium | reverse complement strand
TATTTGGATAATGTTCCCAGGCATTTTCTCCATCCATGATAATGGCAATGACGCCTCGATGATGCTGGTTGTTAGCAATATTTTCCAGATGATTGACCAAATCAGCAACAGCATCATCGCCATGCCAGCTTGAATATTTGAAACCAATTAGATCCGAAAGACCATCATCTCTGAAAAAGCACTGAATGCTGGTATTCTCCAGTTGATAAGGTCTGTGCCTGTGTTCAACATGCAGATTAGCAGCAGACAAACTGTTACTCAATACATTCTGCCCGCTTGCAGCCCAGCGAAATCCGCTGTCGTCGAGTATTTTCACGGTCGCATCACTCACAGCACCTTCTGATGGCCAACACCCGACCGGGCGACAACCAAACACACGCTGAAATGTTTCTAAACCTTTTTCGATATGCCAGCGCACCCTTTCTTCTCCTCCAGGATACTGATTGAGTTGAGGAAGGGGGGCATCCGGCATTGCTTCCCTTGCACTGTGAATATCCAGTAATAAGGGCATGATTGGATGAGCATACGGCGTCATTGATAATTCGATCTGACCACTTTTAGCCAGCTTCTTATAACGCCCAAGCACATTTTCCAGTAACTCGCCAATCACTGAAAACAGCTCAAGACGTTCTTCCAGACCATATGCTGATTCACGATTGAGCAAGCGTTTAATACGCAAATCAGTATGTTTTACTGTTTCTCCAATCCATGCCAAATGGTACCAAACAAGCAAATCAGCAAAAAATTGTGGTGCCGCATAGGGCAGAAATTGTGGATTTTCAACCAGCCAGTCAGCCATTTCGGCTATTTTATGGTACGGCTGATAGCGTTCGATGCTACGATGTCGATTGGTTCGTAAACATGAATGGATCAGGGCTAACCTGTCATCCGTGTTGAGCGGCATATCAGTTGCTGCCAGCGCACGTAACAACGGGTCGCGTAACGGAGTTGTGTTTGTCAGAAAATTATCAATTTGTTCCGCATAGTCTTCTATCTGATCCAGTAACACGGGGGCAAAATTGATGACTGCTCTGGCACCCGGATGTGCTTCCAGGTGCGCAGCCATGTCAACATAGTCCTTGATCACGTGAAGATATGTCCATGGCAAGACATATTCCCCGCTGCTCATATCCCGATATTCGGGCTGATGCATATGCCAGTAGAAAACAACTTGCATCGGTTCGTTAATCATCTGCTGACCAGTCAGCCTTATGAATATCTTGCCCAAGCATTTCAGGCGTTACCAGAACAATCCCACCTGGCGAAACAGAAAAACGTTCAGCATCCTGCTGAGGATTTTCACCAATAATCGTACCCTCAGGAATATTACAACCTTTATCGAGAATAGCTTTTTTTATAATAGAATGGCGCCCGATATTGACATTTGGCAATACCACAGAGTCTTCTACAAGACTGTATGAGTTAACTCTGACATCTGAAAATAACAGCGAACGGCGAACAGTCGCTCCAGAAATAACTACTCCGCCAGAAATTGTTGAATCAACAGCCATTCCGCGTCGATCATCATCGTCAAAAACAAACTTGGCTGGTGCATTTTGTTGCTGATACGTCCAGATCGGCCAGGTTTGATCATAGAGGTTCATTTCCGGGTTGACCGACACCAGTTCCATATTCGCTTGCCAGTATGAGTCAATTGTACCCACATCACGCCAATACGCCTGACCTCCGGTTTGTATATTCAGGAATGGATAGGCATAGACTCGATATTTCTCAATAATACTTGGGATAATATCTTTACCAAAATCACGGCTGGAACCCGGTGTATTCGCATCTTTTACCAACTGTTCGTATAAAAAAGTTGCGTTAAAAATATAAATACCCATTGATGCCAAAGCCGTATCATCTCGCCCTGGTATGCTAGGTGGATTCTCGGGTTTTTCAAAAAATTCGATAACCCGGCTATCATTATCAACATGCATAACCCCGAATTCTTTCGCATCTTGCAGCGAGACCTCGAGGCAACCAATCGTCAAATCGGCATCATTATCTGCATGATAAGCTAGCATCTGACCATAATCCATCTTGTAGACATGATCACCTGCCAGAATAACAATATACTCGGGACCTCGATTACGAATAATATCAATATTCTGGTATACAGCATCCGCCGTACCGAGATACCAGCTCTCTCCAGTGCGTTGCTGGGCAGGAATAATGTCGATAAACTCACCAAATTCACCACGCAAAAAGCCCCAGCCATTCACCAAATGCTTAATCAGCGAATCTGCTTTATACTGGGTTAAAACTGCGATACGACGAATTCCTGAATTGATACAATTGGATAATGGAAAATCAATAATCCTGAATTTTCCACCAAATGGCACAGAGGGTTTGGCGCGCCAGTCTGTTAACTGATGGAGACGGCTACCGCGTCCACCAGCCAGAACCAAGGCCATGGTTTTTTTTGTTAACACGCTCACGTATCGCTCATGCTGCTCTTTTGGCATAATGCACCTCCTTATGCTAGTAAGATTTTGTTAGTATGTGATACTAGTCAGTCGACATTGTACTCCCAGAGGTGATATTTAGTGAAGTCAACAACACCAAAACATCCGACCAATCCATCTTTGGAACCCGCATTACAGAAAATCATTGATGCCCGGCACCACGATCCATTTTCTGTACTCGGCGCTCACCAGCATGAAGGTGAACGGATTGTACGCGCATTTTTACCAATGGCTGAGTCAGTTACCATTTTGCCTGGCGACATCCCAATGCAACGTGTTGAAGGAACAGACATATTTACGGCAACTGTTACATCTCTGAATTTATCGGATCATTATCAACTGCACTGGATCGACAAAAATGGAAACCAGGGAAATCGCTGGGATCCATACTGCTTCCAGCCCATCATAGAAGATTTTGACTTATACCTCTTCGGACAAGGTAAGCATTGGCATATCTACAATATTCTCGGTGCGCATATCAAAACCATTGACAGTGTCAGTGGAACTGTATTTTCAGTTTGGGCGCCCAATGCAGGGCGTGTCAGTGTGGTTGGTGATTTCAATCAATGGGATGGACGTTGTCATCCTATGCGCTACAGAAATAATGGCGTTTGGGAAATATTTATCCCTGATTTGGGACACGGAACGATCTACAAGTATGAAGTCATGAATCGTGACTCCCTGGAAATACAGCTTAAAACAGATCCATACGGGCAGCGTTTTCAAATTCCACCGGAGACTGCTTCTATCGTTATGCAGCCGTCGACCTTTGAATGGACAGATCGCAACTGGATGGAACAGATGACTGCCTCTAACTGGCAACACCATCCAATGTCCATTTATGAAGTCCATCTTGGATCCTGGCGCAGGACAGAAAATAATGAATTCCTGAGCTATCGGGAACTCGCAACACAACTTGTTAACTATGTAAAAGATATGGGTTATACCCATATTGAGTTACTCCCGGTCACCGAACATCCATACGACCCATCATGGGGCTATCAGGTCACCGGATTTTATGCGCCAACCAGCCGTTTTGGCGACCCGGATGATTTTCGATATCTGGTTAACTGCTGTCATCAAGCCGGTATTGGTATTATCCTCGACTGGGTTCCTGCTCACTTCCCCAAAGATGCACACGCATTGGCACGATTTGACGGAACTGCACTCTATGAACATCAAGATCCCAGAAAAGGTGAGCACCGGGATTGGGGTACTTTGATTTTTAATTATGATCGTAATGAGGTTAAAAACTTTTTACTCGCCAGTGCGATCTACTGGTTACAGGAATTTCATATTGATGGATTACGTGTCGATGCAGTTGCTTCGATGCTCTATCTTGATTATTCAAGAGAAGCACATGACTGGATTCCAAATGAGCATGGCGGCAATGAAAACCTGGGTGCAATCACTTTCCTCCGCGACATGAACCATGTCACCCAGTCAGAAATCCCCGGATCTTTAATCATTGCTGAAGAATCCACCGCCTGGCCGGGTGTAACACTGCCTCCTGATGCTGGTGGGCTGGGTTTCACCATGAAATGGAATATGGGCTGGATGCACGATACATTGAAATACATGCAAGAGGATCCCGTACATCGCAGCTATCACCACAGCAGTTTGTCCTTCGGTCTGCTGTATGCGTTTACAGAAAATTTTGTGTTGCCGTTTTCACACGACGAAGTGGTGCATGGCAAAGGTTCCATGATTAACAAAATGCCGGGTGACGACTGGCAGAAATTTGCCAACCTGCGTTTGTTATACACCTATATGTTCACCTACCCAGGCAAAAAACTGTTATTTATGGGATGTGATTTTGCCCAGAGAGAGGAGTGGAATCACAAAAATTCACTGGACTGGTATTTGCTCCAGTATGCGCCGCATCAAGGTATTTCACAATTGGTTACTGATTTAAATCTACTCTACAAATCAACAACCGCGCTGCATTATCATGATTTTGAACCCGAGGGTTTTGAATGGATTAACTGTGACGATTCAAGCCAGTCTGTGCTAGCTTACATGCGCAAATACAACCAGAAAAAAGTGGTCATACTGCTCAATTTCACCCCTGTTCCACGAGAAAACTACCGTATTGGCGTATCAACAGCGGGTACATTTGAGGAGATTTTTAATTCTGATTCCAGCCTTTTTGGTGGCAGCAATGTCGGTAATCCAGGGCTGCGTCAGACAGAAACCTTGCCCTGGATGGGTCACGACCATTCTATCAGCCTGAATTTGCCACCATTGGCAGGTATTATTCTCAAGCTAACAGATGCAGCGACCAGTAACACCAGTGCAAAGACAGCAACATGAATCGTTGATTCCTGAATCAACACGGTTATGTTCTCGAATTCAAGCTCTCGTTTACACCCAAAGAGCATTGATTTTAACTCCGGCATTCATCACTAACAAATAAAACAGGCTACTGAATTTATGGCACAATTTGTCTATTCAATGAATCGTGTGAGCAAAGTTGTTCCACCAAAACGCGTTATCCTAAAAGACATTTCACTCTCGTTTTTTCCCGGCGCAAAAATTGGTGTCTTGGGATTAAACGGTTCTGGAAAATCCAGCTTGTTACGGATCATGGCAGGTATCGACAAAGACTATGAAGGAGAGGCTCGGCCACAGCCCAATATCAATATTGGCTATCTTGCTCAGGAACCCGAACTGGATGAAAATGCCAATGTTCGCGGAAACGTAGAACAAGGTCTCGGTGAAATTAAAACCGTCCTGGATCGCTTTAACGAAATCAGTATGCAATTTGCTGAACCAATGAGTGATGATGAAATGACAGCTTTACTAGAGGAACAAGGCTCGCTACAAGCTAAAATCGATGCCGCCGATGGCTGGAATATCGAACGAACTCTTGAAATTGCTGCTGAAGCGCTGCGACTTCCTGATTGGGAAGCCGAAGTCAAAAATTTGTCTGGCGGAGAAAAAAGACGTGTTGCGCTGTGTCGCTTGCTACTCTCCAAACCGGACATGTTATTACTGGACGAACCAACCAACCACCTGGACGCAGAATCAGTTGCCTGGCTGGAACATTTTCTGGAAGATTACCCCGGCACTGTTGTTGCAGTTACCCATGATCGCTATTTCCTTGATAATGTCGCCGGCTGGATACTGGAGCTGGATCGCGGACACGGCATCCCCTGGGAAGGTAATTACTCATCATGGCTGGAACAAAAACAGGCACGTCTTGAAACCGAAGAAAAAGCCAGCTCCGCACGCCAAAAAGCCATGCAGGCCGAGCTTGAATGGGTACGAACCAACCCCAAGGGCCGACACGCCAAGAGCAAAGCCAGGTTAGCCCGGTTTGAGGAATTAAGCTCCGAGACCGAACAAAAACGCAATGAAACACACGAAATCTACATTCCACCAGGTCCACGGCTCGGTGATAATGTAGTAGAAGCGCGACAACTCAATAAAGGCTTCGGCGAACGCTTACTGATCGAAAACCTCAATTTCAAACTACCTCCAGGCGGTATTGTCGGTATTATCGGGGCAAATGGAGCGGGTAAGACAACTTTATTCCGTATGATTGCAGGACAGGAGCAGCCTGACTCGGGTGAATTAATACTGGGTGACACTGTTAAACTGGCCTATGTTGACCAAAGCAGAGCAGAACTGACAGATGCGAAAACTGTTTGGGAAGAAATATCTGAAGGTCAGGATATTATCCAGGTCGGAAACTATGAAACACCATCCAGAGCGTATGTCGGGCGTTTTAATTTTAAAGGTCAGGATCAGCAAAAACGGATAGGCGACTTGTCTGGCGGAGAACGTAACAGAGTCCATCTGGCAAAAGTACTTAGAGCTGGCGGCAATCTGCTACTGCTGGATGAGCCCACCAATGATCTCGATGTAGAAACCCTGAGGGCACTGGAAGAAGCGTTATTGAGCTTCCCGGGGTGCGCTGTTGTTATCTCGCATGACCGCTGGTTTCTGGATCGCATTGCAACCCATATCCTTGCATTTGAAGGTGATAGTCAAGTGCTCTGGTTTGAAGGCAATTTTGCAGACTACGAGCAAGACCGCAAACGTCGATTTGGAACTGAAGCCGAAACACCACATCGTGTTCGTTACAAGAAACTGGCCTGAACATAAAACGAACACTTGCAACACGAGTGTCAGAAATCATACCCGGTGTGCGGTTGTACTATTTGCCAGCTGGAGAATTTCTAACTTGCACTGCTTAACCCGTGAAGCCTCTAGACTTTCAGTTACGGGTTGTCTATGATGCCTGCTAACACAGTTCCAATAGATAAGGATTAAATAATACTGTTGTGAATCAAGAACAACCAAGGAACATTAATACTGTGTGTGTAAACATGTCGCGCTTAGTTTGTTTTTTCCTGTTTCTCTTTCTTGTCATGCCGTCGGCACAGGCTTCATTTTCTCCACGATATTATCAACTTGACTGCGGTCAGTATTTTAGTTGTCCGCAAGCCTTGCAGCGAAGAATTCATTTCTGGATTGATATCTTCGGGCGGTATAGTACCGATACAGCTGTGTTTCACGATCGTGATGAGCCTGAAATCGTTTATTCGGTCATTGAAAACCCAGGTGCATGTGGCGGACGGTCGACACCAAAAGCAATTGAAAGAGAGCGATCCCGCATCAAGAAACAACTTCGCTCGATTGCCAACAAAAAACGTCATCATCAACAGTTTACGAAAACAGAAAAACAACTGGCGCTTGTTTTCAAAAATAAATCACCCGCATATATTCGTAAAGCCAGCGGTAAAATCCGCTGCCAATCAGGTAATTCAACCCGTTTCCGTAAAGCTGTTCAGCGTTTTGGTGCGCATCGCCAATTAGTCGCTGCTGCATTGAATGAATTTGGGCTGCCTGACGGCATCCAGTATTTGCCATTTGTTGAATCAGCTTATGCTCCTGATAATTACTCCAGAGTGGGCGCTGCCGGATTGTGGCAGTTGATGCCATCTACAGCCAGCCATCTGGGATTACTAGTTAATCCAGTAATTGATGAACGCATGGATCCGGAGATTTCAACATTGGGCGCCATCAAGTATTTGCAACACAGTTTTGAAGTATTAGCGCCAGCCGCGCGTACCATCGATCCAGGTGTCACAGAAGCCGATATCTACCCATTTGTCATGACTTCGTATAATTTTGGGCTCAGCGGAATGTTGAAAGCAATGAATGAGGTCGGTGTTGATTTTGTTGCTGTTCTGGAGAACTACAAGAATAGAAACTTTCAGGTTGCAGTGAAAAACTTTTATGCCAGCTTTCTTGCAGCTCGCCACGTTGCCACACATGCGGATCAATTCTTTGCTCTACTGCCAGAAAGCAAGCCCGTTCAGACAATGTCGGTGACCAACCAAAAACCACGCAGTGCCAAAGTGATCGCACGTCATCTTGGACTCTCGATTGATGATTTGAGAACCCATAACCCAGCCCTGACTACGGAGGTCTGGAAAGGACAACATCTGATTCCCAAGGGTTTTGTTTTGCATATTCCAAAACCTGAATCAGTGAGCCTGGGTGACAAAATTGCCCGGCTGAATCGGCTTCCCGCGAGCAAACCGCCAAGCAAACGACAACACTACCGGGTTCGAAGAGGTGACTCAGCCTGCGGCATTGCCCACCGCTTTAAAGTGAGTTGCAGGCAACTGATACGCATCAACAAGCTTGGCAGAAAAGCGATTGTTAGAATTGGTCGTACTTTAACAATTCCTGGCGGCAGTGTTGTGTTAAAAAAACCGGTAACAGCGGCACGAACACGAATTTTTGGCAATCAGCAGTTTTCCACCACTGCCATTATGGCTGCACCTGTAAAAACAATTCGTTACACGCCAGTGAAATATACGGTGGTAAAAGGCGATACAACGTGCGGGATTGCCAAACAACACATGCTCAGTTGTGACAAATTAAAGCGATACAACAACATCAAGCATGCCGGGAAAATATTTGTCGGACAGACGCTAACGATTCCGGGCAAGAGAAAAACCGTTGTTAGCAAATTCGCGATCAACCAGCAGGGCAAAACCAACCAGATAATAGCAAATAATGATTTTTTCTCTTTACCTGACGCAAACGCGAGCAGTGTCCAGCTTCTCGCAGAAATTCACTATACCTCACATCTCCATAGATTTCTTAGTCACATCCACATTCCATCGCCAGAAAAAATATCGGGCAAACCAATCCCAATCACCCTTGCAAAAAACAGCGCTACTGTGACAGGCAAGCAATCAACAGCCGGTGTATCGAGTAACCAAGTCAAGACAACACAAACAACTTCTGGAACAGCGAAAAACGTGAACATCGCTGATGCTGATACAAACAATAAAACACGATCAAAACGACTTAACAAAAAACCATCCGGGACTTCCCCCAGCGCTGACACAATTGCGCATTCTTTTAACTCAGGTGAAGACCTGCACGTTTCATACAAAAAAGGAAAAGGCTGGATAATTCGTGTCGCGACAGATGAAACTCTGGGACACTATGCTGACTGGCTGGATATTGGTTTTTCAAAACCAATTCTTAAGCTAAACGGCATAAAATCAACTCGCTCAATACGGATTGGAAAATCCATCAAACTACCGATTCGGGATAATGCAGCCAGACAGCGTTTTGAAAAAAAACGCCTTGCCTATCATCAGCAATTACAGGAAAAATACTTTAAACATTACTCTGTGACCGGAAAAAAACAATATCACTTTCGCTCTGGCGATAACCCGTGGACGATCGCCACAGCGCATCAAATTCCATTGTGGTTGCTCAAACGTTTTAACCCGGATATCTTCAAGAGCCGACATGATATCGGAAATATACTGGTTTTAC
>DRLZ01000204.1 GCA_011322755.1 Crenotrichaceae bacterium | reverse complement strand
CGATCAATAAACACGTTTGCCATTGCTTTGGCGTTGACAACAACTTGTTGTTGGTAAGTTTTGAATTCAGGCTGCATGGCTTCTTTGAAAGCAACTGCTTTGGCTGCAATAACATGCATCAACGGACCGCCCTGAATCCCTGGAAAAATTGTTGAATTCATTTTTTTCTCGATTTCCGGGTTGGACTTACACAAAATAAATCCACCTCGCGGACCACGCAGGCTCTTATGTGTTGTACTGGTCACAATATCTGCATGTGGCACAGGATTTGGATAAACCCCAGCTGCAATCAGACCAGCCACGTGAGCCATATCAACCATTAGATACGCGCCGACCTGATCGGCGATGTCGCGGAATCGCTCCCAGTCCATAATACGCGAATAAGCTGAGAACCCGGCAACAATCATTTTTGGTTGATGTTGTCTGGCAAGTGATTCAACCTGGTTATAATCGACTTCTCCAGTTTCGAGATCAAGTCCGTATTGAACCGCATTGTATATTTTTCCTGAAAAATTAGGTTTCGCACCGTGGGTTAAATGACCGCCATCTGCAAGACTTAACCCAAGCACAGTATCATGCGGTTGTAATAAACCCATATACACAGCCTGGTTCGCCTGTGAACCTGAATGTGGCTGGACATTGGCATAATCTGCTGCAAATAACTGTTTGACACGGTCAATCGCCAGTTGCTCAACCACATCAACATGCTCACATCCACCGTAATAGCGTTTCCCGGGATAACCTTCAGCATATTTGTTGGTTAACACAGAGCCCTGGGCTTCGAGTACACGGGGGCTCGCATAATTTTCAGAGGCAATCAGTTCGATATGATCTTCCTGACGTTGTATCTCATTTTCAATCGCCTGGTTTAGCTCGTCATCAAAACCAGCAATTTTCATGGAATTATCGAACATTCTCTCTCCTCCAAGTGTTTGTTCCATTGATAACCGTGACATTGGGTTATCATCTCAGTTTGTTCTTCCGTTACGCATGATCTGGAAAAAGTAACACGATTTGCAAATCGGCTACGTTGGTTCCAGTTGAACCAGTCATTAACAAATTGCCGCTTAACTTCAATGCGTGATAAGAATCGTTATCATTCAAATAATCAGCAGGACTTTTACCGCAGGCGCGAATCCGGCATAGTGTATCAGCATCTACAATTGCACCTGCTGCATCAGTAGGTCCATCTCTGCCATCAGTTCCTGCACTCAGAAACACCCAGTGTTCCAGTCTCATTTGTTCAGCTGCAAGCGCAAAGGCGAGAGCAAACTCCTGATTGCGCCCTCCAGTACCACGACCAGTGAGTGTTACTGTTGTTTCGCCACCAGCAATGACAGCTGTAGGAACAGATATGAATGATAACTTTTGTGCTGCATATCGACATAGTTTAACAGCTTCTTTACGTGCTTCTCCACACAGTTTTGTACTGTATACATCCGTTTTAAAGCCAGATTGTTCTGCCCTGCCCTGCATTGCCGAAACACTGATCGTATTACTGCTAATCAAGGTATATCCTGTGCTGTTAAACAGGATGTCAGTTGATTTTGGTGTTTCTGCGATGATGCCTTTCGATCCTGAGAGCAGATGTTTTCGTACACGTTGCGGTGTTTGTGTCCAGATTTTACGTGTTGTCAACACCTTGATTGCATCATCAAAAGTTGTCGAATCGGGCACAGTTGGTCCGCTTGCAATGGTGCCTGGGTCATCACCAATGACATCCGACAAAATCAGCGCGTGAAGATCAACAGGATGCGCCAGGCGAGCAAGATGACCGCCCTTGAGTTGAGAAATGTGCTTGCGAACACAATTAATTTCATCAATGACTGCACCACTCGCCAGCAATAACTGTGTTGTTATGATTTTGTCATCTAATGTGATTGTTGGCACTGGATAAGGAATCAGCGAAGAACCACCGCCACTGATCAAAATAAGGATAAGATCACCTGGAGGAATTATTTTTACCTTGTCTTCAATACATTTTGCAGCAGTCACGCCTCGCTGATCTGGCAGTGGATGACCTGCAGCATGCACGATAAAACCATCAACATTTTGTTTATTCTCCTCATTTGTAACGATCATGCCTTTGCTTGCCTGCATGAATGAAGGAATAATTTCTGCTGTCGTCGCTGCCATTTTACAGGCAGCCTTGCCGAATGCGACAATATGTACCCTGTTCCATGCATCGCTGCGTTGGGCATTTTGAGCATACGCTGTTTGACAATTATTCAGTACAAGCCGTCCTGACTGGAAATGGATTGTATTTTTTATTGCTGTCTCAGGATCAGCAGCTTCTACGCCTGCTTCAAACATTGCTTGAATATGATCTCTTGCTTGACCAATCGTTAGATGCATTAGTAAATTAGACTCAAATAATTAGATAATAACGAGCGTTGTGGAAATCTTGTCAACAAGTGAATCAGCAAACCATGCTTGGACAAGCCATCATGCAATCAACTTTGTTCTAGCATTATCTATAAGAATCAGTGTCTTGTTGCAATAAACAATAACATCATCATTGTTCAGAAAAACAGATCACGAACGAAGAGAGCGAATCACTATTGGCTTGAAGCTTTGACAGCGTATAATATTTTGCAATCGGTTGATCAGAGATCAACCTCAAGATTTCACAGAATGGAACATTCTGGCATTACCAGCAGTCCCAAGCATATCTGTTTGCAATTCTGATAGGCACTGTTGACTTGTTGTCCAAAAGAATGGGCTCTTTAGCTACCTGATTCATTCTCCAAATCGTTATCTAAACAACAGGTTAACATAACACTATGAAAACACCCGTACGCATCGCTGTTACCGGAGCAGCAGGGCAAATCAACTATTCTCTGTTGTTCAGAATTGCCAGTGGTGAGCTGTTCGGCCCCAAACAACCCGTTATTCTGCACTTGCTTGAGATTCCTCAGGCAATGGATCATTTACAAGGCATTGTAATGGAGCTGGAAGATTGTGCTTATCCGTTACTGTATGCGATTCACCCGACCCACGATCCTAACGTAGCATTTCGAGATGTCGACTATGCATTTCTAATCGGCGCACGCCCCCGTGGACCGGGCATGAAACGTGCTGACCTGCTGGATGCAAATGCGCAAATCTTTGCAACACAAGGCCAGGCACTCAATCAACACGCACACCGCAATGTCAAAGTACTGATCTGTGGAAATCCCGCAAACACCAACTGTCTTGTCGCAATCGCAAATGCTCCGGAACTGGACAGTAAGAATTTCACGGCAATGACTCGGTTAGATCATAACAGGGCAATCAGTATGCTTGCCCATCAATGCGGAGTCTTAACCTCTGATATAAAGTGTATGACTGTCTGGGGAAACCATTCATGTACTCAATATCCGGATGTCTATCACGCCAAAGTTAAAGGCAAGCCAGCTATTCAACTCATTGATGAACAGTGGGTTATAGATACTTTTGTTCCAACCATCCAGTTTCGTGGTGCTGAAATTATTAAAATAAGAGGCCAATCCAGTGCAGCTTCAGCAGCAAATGCAGCAATTGACCACATGCAAACCTGGGTTAACGGAACTGCACACGGTGACTGGGCCAGTATGGCAGTTCCAAGCGATGGGATTTATGGTATTTCCAAAGATCTTGTTTTTTCATTTCCTGTCACTTGTAAAAACGGAGGTTATGAAATAGTTCCAGATCTAGAAATCAATAAAATCAGTAATGAGCGCTTGAAACTATCAGAAAAAGAACTCCAAGAGGAGAGAAAACAAATAAAAAACTTACTCAGAAACAGAAAATAGTAATCACCTGTAATACTGATAGTGTTAATAAGTTATTGACTGTACAGAGTTGTCATTACCCGAATAATGCCCATTTCATAAAAACCTTGGCTTTCTACACGTTAAGATCTGTATCACAGAAATGACAAGCTGCTCTGAGGAATAGGTTTTCGTTTATTTTATTTCTAATTAACATCACTAACATGATAAGGTATGAAGGTGGTATGGCTTTTGCTGGCTACTACAATCCGGACAAAGCTGGCACGACAAGCCTGATGTAAGTCTTCTACACAGACAATTCAGGAAACTCGTGTTTTAAATTAAGGAGCGAAATACCATGCGCAGTATCGTTATGAACTGTCAGCGACAACCTGTAAATCATAAATAACGGTAGAGTAGTCATATTTTCAACAATTTCTTGAAAGACACCCAGTTATGAAGCAGTAAAACATTTCTCTTTCCAGAAATTTATCCACAAATTGAAAAAACTTGAGGAGAACGAGTTATGAGTGAGAATGATAATTACGAAGATGAACGTAACGGGCTTTGGTTCTGGATACCTCTGATACTGATTTTACTAGTCCTATTTTTTATTATCAGAAGCTGTTCTAATGATGATAAATTATGGCAATCTTCTGACTCAGTAACAAACCCGGCAACTGCTATTGACAAAACTCTGGATAACGCAGCAAGTAAGGTTAAAAGTGCAACTGAAACAGTCGGAGATGCAGCCAAATCCGCCACAAATACTGTTGCCGATGCTACAAGTTCCGCAGCATCAAAAGTAGGTACAGCAGCATCTAATGTTGGCAACGCGGCTGGTGACCTGGCTGGATCAACATTAAACGCTGCTAAATCCGCCTCAGAAACTGTTGGCGATGTCGTAAAAGGTACAGGGAAAGCTGCGGCAACTGCACTCGACAAAGCTGGTAGCACTGCAAAATCTGCTATCAATACAACTGAAAATGCTGCTGCAAAACTTGGTACTGCTGCTATCGATACTGCTGGCAATGTAATTGATTCCGGAAAAAGCACTGCAACTGCTGCTGTAGATATTACCAAGAATGCCGCGCGCAAAACAGCTAATGCCATATTGAATATTCCAAAAGATGTTTTGCATAGTGATATCATCAATCGATTGAACACTGGCAAACTAGTCGCTGGTAAACACTATAATGTTGGCACATTACACTTTAACACCAGTCATGCAAATATTAGCAGTGAAGACCAGGCCAAACTGAATGCTGTTGCCCAAATCGTTAAATCCTATCCCTCAACCATCATCCATCTTCATGGTCATACTGATGCGACAGGATCTGAAGATTTCAATGTCAGTCTTTCTAGCCAACGTGCAAAAGAGGCAAAAAGGAGACTCATTGCTATCGGTGTTCCGGCGCAACAGATCGAAACGCATGGACATGGCTCAAGCAATCCAGTTGCCAGCAACAATACTGCTCAGGGACGTTGGCAAAATCGACGTACTGAAATTGAAATTCAGCAATAGCTGATTCCATACAGACTGAGAGAAGCCAGCATTGGTTGCGAAACCCATGCTGGTTTTTTCATGTATTTTCTAGAGACATCGTTATGTTGAATCTGGATAACAGCATTTTTCACAAGACAACACAGTCCGTAGCTCACAATCCCAACCTGGATGCGATGCCATATAAGGTTTTTTCCTGAATATGAAAATAGAGCTGTTGGCTATCGGAGATAAAATGCCGGCGTGGATTCAAGCTGGATTTGAAGAATATACGCGTCGCCTGCCTGTTGATTCATCTCTCCAACTCAAACAAATACGTGCTGTTTCAAGAGGAAAGAATCCTTCGATAGCAACCATTATTGCTGAAGAAGACAAGCGCTTGTTGGCGGCTATTCCAGCCTCCGCACATCGTGTTGTCCTCGACATTACAGGCAAACAATGGAATACACAGGAGCTCGCCGAACAATATAGTTACTGGAGAGAACTGGGCAAGCCAATTGTACTTGTTGTTGGTGGAGCAGATGGTTTCTCACAAACAATGATCAGTCAATCTGCACAGCGGTGGTCACTTTCACACTTAACACTTCCACATTATCTGGTACGTGTTATCGTAGCTGAGCAAATTTACAGGGCATGGAGCATACTCAACAGACATCCCTATCATCGTTGACGATGAGTGCTCGTCCACAGTTTATACTTGCATCATCATCACCAAGAAGACGTCAACTACTTGACCAGCTTGGGTTTATATATACCGTTGT
>DRLZ01000203.1 GCA_011322755.1 Crenotrichaceae bacterium | reverse complement strand
GTTTGTGTAAAATTGTTGATCCTGATCTGTACCGCCTTGCAGCAAGACAGGTAATGCTTTACCTGGCGAAATATTCATTTCACCACGAATCCGGCGCACACCCAGCACAAATGCCATCAGCCAATCCATTTCTGATTCTGCCTGAACATCAACCGCAACATCCTCAACGATTGGAAATGGCTGCAACATAATTGTTTCGCTTTCAACACCAGCAAGAGGCGCGATCTTTTGCCAGATTTCTTCTGTAATAAACGGCATTAACGGGTGCAAGAGCCGAAGCGAGCTTTCCAGAACTGTCACCAGTGTTTGTCTCGCTCCACGGGCACTGACTTCATTGTCCTGTTGCAAAACGATTTTTGATAACTCCAGATACCAGTCACAATATTCATTCCAGATAAAATCGTAAATTGCTTGTGACGCCAGATCAAAACGATAGCTGGCAATCGCTTCTGTTACACTTTGCGTCGTGTGTTGCAAACGTGACTGAATCCAGCGATCCGGCAGGCTGTATTCTCTGGCTTCGCTGCCAAGTCCGGTATCCTGCCTATCGGTATTCATTAACACATAGCGCGCTGCATTCCAGAGCTTGTTGCAGAAATTGCGATAACCTTCTATTCGCCCTAGATCGAAACGAATATCGCGTCCATTCGAAGCCAGTGAAGCAAAAGTAAAACGTAATGCGTCCGTACCAAATGACGGGATTCCATCTGGAAAATCCTTGATGGTATCGCGCTCAACTCTTGGCTTCATTTCCGGCTGCATGAGTCCGGTGGTACGCTTTTCAATCAATTCCTCAAGGGAAATACCATCAATCAAATCCAGCGGATCAAGAACATTGCCTTTGGATTTGGACATTTTTTGCCCTGCTGCATCTCGAATCAAACCATGCATGTAAATTTCGCTGAAAGGCACATCACCCATAAATTTAAGCCCCATCATAATCATTCTGGCAACCCAGAAGAAAATGATGTCAAATCCGGTGACAAGCACAGTTGTTGGATAAAAAGTTTTCAATGCTTCGGTGCTATCCGGCCAGCCAAGTGTTGAAAATGGCCACAGTGCAGAAGAAAACCAGGTATCCAGCACATCCTCATCTTGCTGCAGACTGATTGATTCAGCAAGCCCATGCTTCTCACGTACTTCCTGCTCGGAGTGCCCAACATAGATATTGCCGTCGGCGTCATACCACGCAGGAATACGATGCCCCCACCAGATCTGGCGACTGATACACCAATCCTCGATGTTGCGCATCCATTCAAAATAGGTGTTTTTCCAGTTATCCGGAACAAAACGCACACGCCCGCTTTCAACCGCTTCAATTGCCGGCTTTGCCAGTGGCTCAATCTTGACAAACCATTGATCTGTGAGCAGCGGCTCAATGACTGCGCCGGTACGATCGCCTTTTGGAATCACCAAGGCATGATCCTCTATTTTCTCAAGCAAGTCTTGAGCTTCCAGATTTGCGATGATTTGTTTTCGTGCGGCAAAACGATCCATGCCTTGATACGCTGCCGGAGCATTCTCGTTAATACTGGCATCCGCGTTAAAAATATTAAGCACTGGTAAATCATGACGTTTGCCGATCTCGTAATCGTTAAAATCATGGGCAGGAGTGATTTTTACGCACCCGGAACCAAAGTCCTGATCAACATATTGATCAGCAATCACCGGAATTTCACGCTCTGTTAATGGTAATTTGACGGTTTTACCAATAAAGTGTTGATAACGTTCATCATCAGGATGAACTGCAACAGCAGTATCACCCAGCATGGTTTCTGGCCGGGTGGTGGCAACAATCAGATGGCCGGAGCCATCTGCCAGAGGGTAACGCATATGCCATAAGTGCCCACGTGTTTCCTCCTGAATCACCTCCAGATCAGAAACTGCAGTATGCAGGACAGGATCCCAGTTAACCAGTCGTTTGCCACGATAAATCAGCCCCTCATCGTAGAGTTTAACGAAAACCTCACGCACCGCTTTGGACATTCCCTCGTCCATGGTAAAGCGCTCACGCGACCAGTCTGGTGATGCTCCCATGCGCCGCAGTTGTCTGGTGATGGTGTTTCCTGACTCATGCTTCCATTCCCAGACCCGATCAATAAATTGCTCGCGACCAAGGTCGTGACGGGTAATCCCTTGTTCATTGAGTTGACGCTCAACAACCATTTGAGTCGCAATTCCTGCATGGTCAGTCCCTGGCTGCCACAAGGCTTGGTGACCTTTCATGCGGTGGTAACGGGTCAGTGCATCCATAATCGTGTCCTGAAACGCATGCCCCATATGCAAGCTGCCGGTGACATTTGGTGGCGGAATCATGATACAGAAAGCTTCCCCATCTCCCCGGGGAGCAAAATAGCCATTCTCTTCCCATTTTGTATACCAGCGAGTTTCAATTGCGTGCGGGTTGTATGTTTTGTCGATTGTCATAAATTTGCGGCTAAATATGGTGAGTTGTCAATTGTATATTATTCGTCTGATAGGTTTTATAACGCTGGCGCCCTGCCTGTTTTATCTGTTGATCCTGATCAACAATTTCAACAATACGTTGATATGCGTCAATATTATCTGGAACCTGATGGGTTAGATTAATCAATACGGTTGCCATACAACCCCGAGGATCAGTGCCGATTAATACAGTGTTAGGTAATTGCTCAGCAGGGACTTGTGAATCGTTACCCACCGTTTGATGCGGAACAAAACTGCCCTGGCGAAAAGACCATAACAGGTTGTCAATCGTCTGGGTCTGCATATGATCTTCAGCACTGGTCAAAATAAAGACTTTTTGACCTTGCTTATAGGCTTTTTCAGCTATCCGACACGCAAGATGATAGCGATCTCGGGGCTGACTGGTGCCAAGATTATAAAAGGTACAATCAGGCACCAGAAGGTTGTCCGAGACTAGCAGTCAGTACGAGAAAAAGCTGATTTGAGTCAGGTTTTTTCATTATCCAAAGCGAATCGTTACGCTATTGAACGAAGATGGGAAGCGGCCAAATTCGACTTTTCCGAAGCCGGTTTTCTAGTCTCGGACAGTCTCCCGGGTAACATCAACTTCAGTTAATACGGTTTAGCAAGAACTGGGTCAGCAACGGAACAGGTCGTCCTGTCGCACCTTTCGCCTTTCCGGAGTTCCATGCTGTCCCGGCAATATCCAGATGAGCCCACGTGTAATCCTTGGTAAAACGTCCAAGAAAGCAACCTGCTGTAATGGTACCAGCTTCTCGCCCACCGATATTGGCAACATCCGCAAAGTTGGATTTTAGCTGCTGATCATAATCTTCGGTCATCGGTAAACGCCACACTGGATCACCTGCTGCATCACCCGCTTCGCTGAGTGATTGACACAATGCATCATCATTCCCCAGCAATCCAGAAATATGCTTGCCAAGCGCGATGACGCACGCACCCGTTAGAGTTGCGATATCAATCACAACGGCTGGATTAAAGCGCTTAGCGTATGTCAGTGCATCACACAATACCAGACGCCCTTCTGCATCTGTATTCAATACTTCAATTGTCGTGCCAGACATACTGGTAACAACATCACCTGGTTTACTGGCATAACCATCCGGCAAATTTTCTGATGATGGAATGATGCCGACCACGTTAATCGGCAGTTTCAGTTCAGCAATGGTTTTCAGCGTCCCTAATACACTGGCAGCACCGCACATGTCATATTTCATTTCGTCCATTGCAGCAGATGGTTTGATTGAAATGCCACCTGAATCAAAGGTAATGCCCTTGCCTACCAGTACCACCGGTTGATCATCATCTGATCCACCTTTGTATTCCAGCACAATCAGTTTTGCTGGTTCCCGGCTTCCTCTGGAAACCGATAGTAATGACCCCATCCCCAGTTTTTGCATTTCTTCTTCATCAATCACATCTACCTTCATTGCCTGGCATTGACCAGCAAGTTCAGTTGCTTGCTGAGCCAGATAGGTTGGTGTGCAATAATTACCAGGGAAATTCGCTAGATCTTTGGCGAAATGCATACCTTGTGCAATCGCATCACCTTGCGCCACACCGGTTTCAATCGCTTGATTATCAGCTTGATTGACAGACAACAAGAAAACTTGTTGTAGTTTTTGCTCTGACTTATCAGCACTTTTCAGTTGATTAAACGAATATGTCGAAGCGGTTAGATGCTGGGCTATCTGACGGGCTTTCCACTGATTATCCTGATTAAGCACATAGACCTCTGTCAATGTACAGAAGACATTTTTCGCTTTGGTTGAAGCAAGCATGACTGCAGCTTTTCTGACAGCCTTACGAAATGCCTTTGCATTCAATTCAACTGATTTACCAAGACCAACAATAATAATACGCTTATAACCATCACCTTCTGCTGGCGTAAGCTGTAACGAATCCCCGGGTTTTCCTTGAAAACCCTCGCCCTCTATAAATTCACTAATCCAGCCATGTTTTTTGTCATCCATCACTTTCGCTGATGGAGCTAACCCGGTGTCACAGAAATACCCTATTATCAGACAATCGCCAGGTTGTTGTAGCTGGTCCACAGAGCAAATAGTGTAGTTCATTCGGGCAATATCCTAATTTTTGAAATAAAGCAGATTAGCTGGTCAGTTTACAAAGTTTAGTGGTTGCTGTCGAACTGATTCATAATCAGTTATTGGGTTGAAAATACATACTGGATAGATGAGTAGTTGCTACTCTTTATGTGCGTGGGGTATTGAAGCTGGACTGTTTGATTCAATTAGCCCGTGAAGATAAGCTGCGAACCAGAAAAACGGTCATGCCAAGCCAGTTTTTGTTTCCCTATCAAAATTGCGACAAATCCTGCACCAAAAATCATCCATGACACCAGAGCAGCGATGAAACGTTTCCCAGCCTGTTTCCAACCCACACCAGAAATATCTGGGTGCTCATCAGACACTAACAGAACTTTCCATGCTTTCATTCCTGGCGTCTGGCCTCCATGAGTCCAAAACCAGGCAAAAAAGAAAAAACAAAGTGTCAGTAGAAAAACCGGATAAGCATATTGATCAGACTGGAAAGCCTCCCCATTATTCAGAGGCAACACGACAGCAGTCGCCAGAAAACAAACCGCCAGAACAAGCAAACTGTCATACACGATCGCAGCCAGCCTGCGCAAGAAGCCCACGCGCTTGGAAGCTGCTATTGTAGCACCAGAACCGTGTTAATCTGAATGAACTGCATCAACTCTGCACACCCAAACCGGATTGAATTGTCTTTAGTGTTTATAAATTGGTGTTTTGATCAAAAAGTTGCAACTTTTGACCATAGTACAGAGCAACGACAATCACCACAGAAATCAGCACAAGAGAAAGAAACCAGGGCAAAGGATGCATCATCGTCAATAAAACAACACATGAAACCAACAGACTGGTCAGTAAAGGATGACTAACCAGTGTATCCAGAATTTTTTTTGTATCCATAAGCTGAGCTCTTATCTTTTCTTATAAAAATGGCAAAGTACTATATGAAGCAGTAGTTAGATCTCAGTATACCAAAAAATAACCTTGAACGAAATCACTCGCGACACATGCACTACACTGTACTTTTCTATTCACAACATGCCATCAAAACTGGAAACATGTATTGTCTTCTGAGAATGTGAAATGCCGCTTGAAGCTCTAGATGCACTTCATTCCGATCGCTTGGAAATTCTTGACCGGGGCTATCCCGGCTGAGAATACAAAAAATCCATATCGAATCTGACAAGCGCAAAGTACTGGATAAGTTGCTAGACAATTGGCAGAAACCACGAGCTAAAATAGCCGGCAACATTGCTTATCGTTTTTTTCAGCGTTGAGTAGTGACCTAATTCAAGGTAATTGATACAAAAGCTTTTGATCATCGGAAAAAACCAACACTTTTTGTATTTTATCTGCGTGGTCATATTCCACAACAGCCTTGTTTTCTGATCCTTGCAACAACATCTCTTCCATCGGCCAAAAAATGATTTCCGCTAATCCACCAGAAAAGAAATCACCTGCCAAATAGACTAATGCCCGACTTTTATATCCTGCAGAATAGCCATCTTTAAACTCAAAATGATCTGTGGTGATATCCTGCTTAATCGTTGTATACACTGGAGAGCCCAAAGTTGTTACCACAGAATCACGTGGAGCACCAATCACTAATCGATTGTAGTCCACTGGATCTGGCGCTTTCATCGCAGAATAGACGGAACAACCATTCATAAATACACAGAGACTGATTAACACTATTTTCATTTCTATTTCTCCAGTTGGTTTTTTTATCAACTCCAAACGTAACTACTCAGCGTAATTCTGTAACTGCTCAGATTTCCCACTCATGCACAAGAGCAAGGCGAAAGCGCGGAGTTTACATGTGTAAATGAGCACTTTCAACGCAGCTATTGGGCAAAATAGAGGGTAAGCTGAGTAGTTACCCCCAAACAATGCCAGGGTTGATACTATGTTAGAAAACAACAACGCTAATTTCTGTAAGCGATCTGTTGTAATTTGTATTATTTTGTATTTGTATTTGTTTTTGGCAGATTAACCCACTGACCGTTTTCCTTAACCAGAATAGTCAACACCTCCCACCTGCCTGTTTTGCGTGGTTTCACAAGAACTGCAGATACATTTTTTTGTTTTGATGTGCCGTTGTCCAGAGTGAAATTCAAGTGATCAACTGCTTCATACGCACCTGAATGCGTACCGGGAAAGGTAAGAGAGAATCGAGTGTTACTATCAAGACCTTGAAATAGCTGTTGATCCGCAGCTGTTTCGATAGCATCCATTTGTTGTGTCGTTGCACATCCGCACACTAGCAAGATCAGCGACATTGAAAATAGTCGATAATTCATTGATGACTCCTGATGAAATAAATGTTTGTTACGCTCGCTGTCTACTTGCATTCGACAGCAACTGGTTTTGTCAAACGTTGTAGCAACCATTCCCCGGCACCAAACAAACCTTGATATTGGGCTTCAATTTGTTGGCAATTGTTGATTGTTAAGGTGATACTGCCCCATGTCTTCCTGGTAATAGACCTTACACTGGAGGCATTTCCCAAAGGTGTTGCCGAAGTTGTCTGCATCTCTGGAAAAGTGAATGTATCCCCATCAAGCCGTCCATTTCCAATCAACCAGGCTTGATGACCATCTGGCGTGTAAGTCAACCAGTACAATATGGCTTCAGTTTCATCCAGTTGTTGCAGAATAAAACCCTCGCCATTATGATCCGGATCGAACCAGGTACCGGTTGTGTTACGAATCATGTTCGGCGATTGCGGCAGATAGGTTTGGGTTAATCGGCTCAGTGATTGTTCACCGTGCTGCGCTGCTTGCCGACTGTTATAAACCCATGTCGCAGTCGTATTACCATTGCTCTCCTCAAACGCGAATACCATTTCACCCCAGGTAATGCGTTGCACTGCTGCGGGATCAAGATTAGCACCGAAGACACCTCCACTGGTTTGATAAGCGGTGGGGATGTCGATCCGGTTACCCGCAATTTGGCCAGTACCAATCGCCCAAAGCTGTTGACCTTGCGCATCATAGCCAAACCAGATCACCTCAGCTTGATTGTCTGCTAATACCTCAATGTGAACGCCTTGCCCATCCCGAGACGGGTCATACCAGGAACCACTGGCGTTAATAGCGATTTGCTGATTTATAGCAAGTTTAGAACCCGTCAAGAGTAGTTGTATCGCGGTATTAAAAAGCACATCATTGGCGGCGTTGAATTGACCATCGGCATCAATACGATCAGTATTCATGACCACAGCAGCGCCAACAGCCAAGTCTGGGAGAATCTGCAGTTCCGATGCGACGCCTGGATCTGCACCGCCATGCTCAACAAAATACGTGTTGGTATACTCAGTATTAAAGGATCCAAGATCCCAGATAACCCCGATATCTGGCACAGCGGGTGTCTCTGCCAATAATGGTGTCCACATGCGTTCAATACTTGCTCGTTCCAGCAATGCCTCGCCTGTTGTCAAATCAGTCAGATAAGCCGCCAAATCATTAGCACTGGAGCGTAACATGCCGTCAGGATAAGTCGGGTAATGATAAAACTGCCCTTCATTATCCAATCCATAGGGAATTGCCGCTGTATTTTCAGGGAATTGCGCTAGATGATAATGACTGTTTTGCATCTGTAATGGCTGAAAAATATGTTGTTCAACGTAGTCATCAAACGATAATCCTGATCGCACTTCGACAATATACGCAGCTAACGTTGCGGCAATATTACTGTATTCATAGTGCGTACCTGGAGGGGTTGCGGCAAAGTTGAGCTGGGCATCGTATAACTTGCCATCGGGAGAATAATAGTCTTGCAATACCGCAGCCAGTGTCGGCACTGACTCAGTTTCCAACACCAAAGAATTGTCATAAACATCAGCGTTATCAATCAAACCCGAGGTGTGCGTTGCCAAATGGCGAATGGTTATTATTTCGTTATCCAGCTTGGGGTTATCAACTGGAAACGGCAAAACATCATTGATGGGTGTATCCAGACTCAACAGACCTTGCTCTACCAGTTGCATCAGCGCAACAGCAATGAAGGTTTTGCTCACACTGGCGAGTTGAAACGGCGTATCGGCAGTGGCTCGGCGTTGTTGGCTGATATCGGCATAGCCATACACTTTACTGATAATGGTTTTACCATTAACCACAAGACTGGTTGATAAAGCTGGAATATCTGCCGCTTGCATTTGGCTCAAGATAGCTTGATCCTGTTCTAGCACCTGCTTTGCCGTATCAATAGCAGTGTCCCTGGCTAATACCCGATCACTACGTTGCAGAAAATCAACATGAACTTGCGGTGGAATCCCTTCTGCTTCAAACTCACGGCCATCCTGGCTGCGGTAAACATCCGATGCCAGGCTGAAAGCCCAGCCATTAGGTAATTGTTTTTCAAGCTTGTTGGATAAATTACCTGCTGTTTTACTACCAATCAGTGATACATTCGGCAATTCCCGCATCGCCAGAGCAAGCGTTTCAGCCGCTGAGTGAGTGAATTCACTGATGAGAATAGCAATGGGTTGATTGTAACGCGCAGTTTGCGCGACAGGTAAGTAAGCCGATTCTGTCTGGCTGAGCTGTCCATTTGCAAGTGCATATTGCACACCAAACACTGGAAGCCGATGATTATTAAAGAAAGAGGCCGCTTCAAATGCAATCGCATCAGTACCACCTGGATTCAGGCGTAAATCAATGATCAAGCCTTTAACATCGATTAAATCTGCAATCATTTCAATCATGCTGGCACGTACTTTTGCCAGTGTCTGAGCT
>DRLZ01000202.1 GCA_011322755.1 Crenotrichaceae bacterium | reverse complement strand
TGTAGACAGTTTTTGTTTGATGATATCAGAGTCAGATAAAAACGGTGTTCAGTACCGGATTTTAGAAACCTTTTCACTCGACAGCCAGGAGTATGATGACTGATAAAATTCCTTCCCGTGGACTGTATATTATTACCGATCATACCCAGCCCGATGAGCAGATTGTTGATACAACGCTTGCAGCTTTACAAGCGGGTGCAAGTATTGTTCAGCTGCGTTTAAAAGGTGAGAGAGCGTTATCATCTGATGCTGAATTGTTAGCGCAGAAATTACTCATATGCTGTCAGCAGCATCAAGCATTATTTATTGTTAATGATAATCCAGAGTTAGCGCAGCGGATTGGCGCTGATGGCGTTCATCTCGGTGAGGATGACGGTAACATACTCGATGCGCGTAATAGACTTGGAAACATGGCTGTGATTGGTGTGAGTTGTTATAACTCAATTGAACGTGCATTACAGGCACAGCGGGAAGGTGCTGACTATGTTGCGTTTGGGCGCTTTTTCCCCTCTACCAGCAAGCCGGATGCGCAATCTGCCGATAGTGATATGTTGGCTGATGCCCAATCCTGCATCAATGTTCCAATCGTTGCAATTGGTGGCATAACACCTGACAACGGTGCCCAGCTTTTGACTGCCGGAGCTGATTATCTGGCTGTAATTGAAGGGGTTTATGGTCAGGACAATCCATATCAGGCAGCTCGGAATTATCTGAATTTGTTTAAATAATCCACGCCTGAAACCAGATTCATTGGTCCAATGATGACAATAAAAATTAAACCAAACTGTGCAGACAACCCAGAATTTGGAACCCTGCCTGTCAATGACGCGCTGGCTCGAATACTGGCAGCAGTTCAGTCTGTAACGGGCTATGAGAAAATTCCTGTTCAGGAAGCATGTGGGCGGGTTTTGTATCATGCAGTTCATTCATTCGTCCGTGTTCCTCCATTTACTAATTCAGCAATGGATGGATTTGCGCTCAATCGCGCTGATTTACCACCTGCCGGACAAACAACTGAGCTGGTTATTATTGGTACTGCGCTTGCGGGCAAGCCGTTTGAATCAACTGTAGGTTCTGGTGAAACAGTACGTGTGATGACTGGAGCTGTTATTCCGGATGGTGCAGATACAGTGGTGATTCAGGAGCATGTTGAAATTAGCGATCAAACGATACGCATTGATGCTCGACATACACCTGGTCAGAATGTACGTCAAGCCGGTGAAGACATTCAGCCAGGTGATTGTGTGCTGGAAGCCGGATTGTTATGTGCGCCAGCGGATGTTGGTATCATCGCTTCGATGGGGATTGCTGAAGTCAGCGTGTATCGAAAACTTCGAGTCGCGGTATTTTCTACGGGCAGCGAAGTCTGCGATCTGGGGCAACAACGCGCGGGTGTTTCACAGCAAACATTTATCTACGACAGTAACCGTTATAGTTTGTGTGCGGCACTTGGCAAGCTGCCTATCGAGGTAGTGGATATGGGGATCATTCCTGATGATCCTGCGTTGCTTCAATCGGTACTGCTCGATGCATCGCATCATGCTGATCTGATTATCACCTCGGGCGGTGTATCGGTTGGCGAAGCAGATTACACCAAACAGGTCTTGAGCGAGCTGGGCAGTGTAGACTTCTGGACGGTGGCAATGAAGCCGGGCAGACCGATAGCTTTTGGAAAAATCAATTCAGCAGTGTTGTTTGGCTTGCCTGGAAATCCAGTCGCTGTCATGGTCACATGGTGTTTTCTACTCAAACCAGCGCTGGAAAAAATGCTGGGAATATCTGCTTCCGCCATCATTCCGTCCTTTATTGCGACAAGCACGAGTTCAATTCGGAAAAGATCTGGCCGTACTGAATTTCAGCGCGGTATTCTGACCCAGCAAGAACATGGGAAGTGGACAGTAAAAACGACCGGAAAACAAGGCTCAGGCATACTCACATCAATGAGCAAGGCCAATGCTTTCATCGTACTGGAGCATGATCGAGGTGGTGTTGAAGCAGGCGATGAAGTGTTGGTGTATCCTTTTTCAGGGTTATTTTAAAGACCCGGCGATGCCACATTTTGATGCCGTGCAAGCGTTCTTCAAGAATTTGAAGCGACAATACGATAAGATGGCTTGTAGTTGTCAGCCAGTGTCATACGTCGTTGCTGGATAAATTTATTCAGCAATGTCTGCATTTGCTCAAGTATCTCAGGATCACCATGCAGCTCAAATGGCCCGTGTTCCTGGACTGCCTGAATGCCTTCCTGTTTTACATTACCAGCAACAATACCCGAAAATGCACAACGCATATTTGCGGCAAGCTGAAATGCTGGTAGCTTACGACTCAGTTGCAGATTGGCCATGGATTGATGACTCGGGACAAACGGTATTTGTAACTGTTGGGGAATTGTCAGCTTCCAGTTGAAATAAAAAGCATCTTTTTGTGCTTGTCGTTCAGCTTTCACTTGCTTCAGTCCCTGGCTCATTAGCATTGATGCTTTTGCTGCGTCACCAATAACAATATGATACCGATTTGTAATATCGTTTCCCAATGTGGTTCGCAAAAATGTATCCATATCTGAAAAATAATCACGGCTGGATTCAGGGCCAGAAAATACCAGTGGGAATTTGATCTGTTGATTGTCCGGGTGTAGCAGAATGCTTAAGAGATACAGAATTTCTTCCGTTGTTCCAACACCACCTGGAAATACAATAATACCGTGACCCAAACGTACAAATGCTTCCAGACGCTTCTCAATATCAGGCATGATAACGAGTGCATTCACCATTGCATTCGGGGCTTCCGCTGCGATAATACCAGGTTCTGTAATACCAATGTATCGACCCGGTGCAATCCGTTGTTTAGCATGACCCAGCGCTGCACCTTTCATTGGCCCTTTCATGACGCCGTGACCACATCCTGTACAAATATTCAGCTTGCGCAAGCCCAGCATATAACCAACATCTTTTGAATATTCATATTCTTCACGATTGACAGAATGTCCGCCCCAGCAAACAATCAAATTAGTGAGGGCATTCGACTGGAAGGTGGATGCATTTTTCAGAATATGAAACACAGCATCGGTGATGTGCTCCGATCTGGAAAAATCGAACTGGTTATTGTCCATAATCAGATACTGGGTATAAACGATATCTCTTAATACGGAGAACAGATGCTCACGTATGCCTTCTATCATTTCCCCATCAACAAAAGCGCGTGGAGGTGCATTTGTTACTTGCAGGCAGATACCGCGAGGTTCTCTGACGATTTCAATTTTAAAGTCTGAATACTGGTTTAGCACAATACGGCTGTCATCAGTCTCCGCACCTGAGTTAAGCGCGGCTAATGCACAGCGTCTGAACTGTTCATAACACCCGCATAAGGTTTTATCGGATAACCAGCCGATTTCTCTAAGGGATAAAAATTCCAGGCTGCCATTTGGTAGTACGAGTGCGTTTACTTTTTGATGATTGCTTGTAATCATTGGTGTTTATGATGCGTTTATGGGTAGTGGAGTGAATAAGGCAGTATCCAGGTGTCATTGTGACATGAACAGGTTTTGACTGGAGGGATTGTTTTCAATCTCGCATGATGAGGATTGAAGTGGTCTTTGTCACCAATAATTTAATCATGAAAATTGTCTTTTTGACGGCGAATTTCTGTAAAAACCTGGATGGGGTCAGCATTGCTCATTCCAATCCGGCACTGAAATTCTTCATCGTCAACGCGTAAAAATGGATTTAACTGTTTCTCAGTTTGCATGCTGGAAGGTATGGTTGGTAATCCTTGTTTGCGCTGCTCCTGAATGCGTCTTAATTTTTCCTTGAGCGTCGTATTGCCGGGTTCAAGCAGTATGGCAAAACGTGCATTGCTTTCGGTATATTCGTGTGCACAATAGATTTGTGTTTGATCAGGTAATTGGCGGATTTTTTTTAATGAATGCCACATTTGTTCAGGTGTTCCTTCAAACAGCCTGCCACAGCCGAGAGAAAACAATGTATCGCCGCAGAACAATATCGCATCGTCTTTAAACCAGTAAGCAATATGTGCAGAAGTATGTCCGGGCACTTCCAAAACGTCGAACTGGTGTTGACCAATCGACAAAGAATCCCCTTCAACAACCATCTTGTCAATACCGGGAATGCGTTGTTGATCTTTTTGTGCGC
>DRLZ01000201.1 GCA_011322755.1 Crenotrichaceae bacterium | reverse complement strand
CGATCTCAAGTTTTTAACGGGCTACTTTGAAACAACAAGATGAGATTAATATCCAGAACCAACCAATCCCATAGGTATCACCTACTCAGTTTCTGAAAACACTGATCTGTGTAAAAATCTTGAAACCACGAATTTCTGCTTTACTGGAGTTCATACTCAATGAGCAATAGTGGAGCGGCCACTGGATTTCCATCATATGATTCAGCAATGCGCTTGCCATCACCTTCGATACGGAATGTCAACGTACTACCAATTATCCAGTCACTGTCTTTTCCGACATGTTTCTGAATAAGTGAGGCAATGTTTGGGGTTTGCTGGTTTCCCCCAGCATCACCTTTTACCCATTGTGGAGGATTCCATTCCACAATTTTGCTGGTCTGACGGGAAGAAATAGTGCGATCACTATTAGCAAAAGACGCATCATTCGCAGCAATATCATAAATTAGGAAACGGGCCGCACCTGAAGACATCTTCTTCGCCTGAAACTGAATATAAGCATTGGTGACCATAGCACCACGAGGAATAATAAGCCCATCAAACCGAAGTCCCACAAACTGATTCCTCTCACCATCTGTACCCAGTTCTAAATCTACACTGTCTATATTGACATGCCCCGTCGTGATCACCTCTTCAACGTCATCGGCGCTTCTTAGTACCCGTGCTTCCACTGTAACTGACCGCTTAACTGGAGGATTAGAAGAAGCAAAGCTGCCCTTGTACTTCGCCAAAAACAGGTCATTACGACCATCACTTGTGAGTATCGTTTCATTCACTTCATTTCGTCCAAAAGTATCAGAGCCCTGGAACTCTCCCAAGACAATAATATTATCAAAAAGATCAACAGACATGAACTGGCGAACACAGCAGATTCCTCCTTCTCCTATCCCTTGTTTACCCCCTATTCCTCCTATGCTTCTGGCTGTAACCAGTTTACCTTCTGTCGTATACTTTGAGATAAATTGATCATTTTCTTCATGACTGGAGAGCAAGACCTCACCACCTTCCTCTAGCTTAAAATTTAATTCTTCTTCAAAAAAACCTGAGGTATACAGGTTCCCTGATTGGTCAATAGCAATATGCTTATTGATATCATAACCTGTTCCACCAGCACTTCTACCCCACACAACTTTGCCATCAGTCGTATATTTTGCAACGAAACTATCGAAGTGTCCCTCACTTTTGAGTTTAATTTCAGTTGTTTGTCTTGAGCCAATACTTGCTGTTCTTTCAAAGAAACCTCCGATAAAAATGTTGCCAGAACTGTTCACAGCAATATCTGAAATCGATAGCTTATGTTTAGGATGATTCCTTGCCACATATTTTGCCCAGATCAATTTTCCGTTGCTACCAGCATATTTAGCCATATAGAGTTCTGGTTTTTTGGGGTGAAATGTAAGTTCCACTTCCCCCTCACCAAAACTAACAGGATATCCTGAAGTTGCATTTCCAACGCTATTAAAAACAGAACCAGCGATGTAAACATTTCCCGATTTATCCAGGGTAATAGCAGAAAAGATTCTATTACCTGGACTATAAAGCGACTTAGCCCAAATCAGTTTTCCATCAGTGGTATACTTTGCTGCATAGGGGTCTCTGCCAAAAAAGAGTTTGGTTTCTTTCGTTTCGTTCGAACCAATTGCTCCCAGTTTAGGAGAGTAGCCTGTCAGATAAATGTTACCTGAGTCATCCGAAATAATACCTCCATATTCCAGGCTGCTCGGTTTGAGTCCCGTTTCACTACCTATACGTATAGCCCAAAGCACATCACCATCAGTCGTATATTTTGCCAACGCAAAATTGGCACGCTTACTGGTCAGTGTTATTTCACCAATTTCCCCTGAACCAAATGTTATATTCCTGTCAAACCTGCTCAAAACATAGAGGTTGTCAGATCGATCTGTGGTGATGCTGAGACCAGCATCACCGAATTCCCCACCGGCACGTTTAACCCAGGCAAAATCACCGTCAGCTTCATATTTAGCCATGAAGATATCATTCTTTCCGAAACTGGTCAGTATCGTTTCAGCAGATGTTCCAAGACCAAAGATCTGTGTTTTGCTGAATCGGCCGATATGATAAATATTGCCTGAGTCATCAGATGTCATATCAAAAACTTGAGATCTTTTACCTAGTGGATTGATCGCCCACTCAAAAGCCAAAACAGGATAGACAGAAATGGTGACTGTATCAGTACTGGTAACGCTGTCATCAATAGCTGTCAATTCCAGAACATAGATTCCTTCCCGATCAAAGCTGGCTGTTGTCTTAATGGCTAAAGGGTCTGAAAATTTGACCGTACCCGAGCCACTTACCTGGCGCCAGGTTGTTTTTATTCCAGGTGGATTCAGTAAGCCGTTGATATGTATATTACCGTTTAGTGAAATACCATTGGGCAAAACAACTACTTGATCCAAACCTGCATCCACATCAAGGGCTGGGCTGACAGTTGCTGTTGAAAATTCCACATGGAGTGAGGGTGCTGCTGAGGAGTTTCCTTCAAATGATTCAGAAGTACGCTCACCGTTACCGGTGATAATAAACGCCAGCGCATTCCCGCTCGACCAGCCAGGCCGATTGACTATTTCCTGGATGATACCAGCAACGTTCGGAGATTGTTGGTCCGGCCCGGCTGTACCTCGAATAATCCACGGTCTTGGAACCCATTCAACAACAGCTCTGGTTTTGATTCTTGAAGAAATATTTGCTTTTGAAGCAGTAAAAGTCGGCGCATCATCGATGGCTTCACCTGCAATATTCAAAGTCACTGGCCTGGATGATCTATCATTTACCTGGAATTGAAGATAGGCGCGAGTAATTATGGCCTGATACGGAATTTTCAGATTAGTAAAACGCATGCCCACAAGACGGCTTTTGTAGTGGCTCTCACCCAGTTCAAGATCCTTGCTCACCAGATTGACAGAACCAGACTCTGTTTTTTCTTCGGCGTCATCAGAACCAGCCGTGATTTGCGCGTCTACAACAACCACTGTATCAACAGGAGATAACGGATCTTCCAAAGCAGAATCACCTTTTCCCGATCCAGCAACATAGGTAATATGCAACAATGGCGCAGCGGCTAACATACCATCATAAGATTCAGCATCATGTTCACCTTTCCCTGAAATCATAACCACAAGAGAATTGCCTGGCGACCATCCTGGCTGGTCGATAATTTCCTGAACAATCGGGATAATACTGCTGGTTTTCTGTTCATTGCCGGATGCGCCCACTCTATCCCATGGCTCAGGAATCCAGTTAACAGTTGCATCAGTTTGAATGCGCGACGAAATATTATAGTTTTCAGTATTAAATGGCGTTGAATTCCCAGTCAGTTCTCCCGTGATGGTCAAGTCAGTTACAATTGTAGTATCTGATTTATTCTCCTGATTAGCCTGGAATTGAACATAGGCACGCGTGATTGTTGCACCATTTGGAATTCCTAGAGCAGTAAAACGTAAACCGACAAGTCGGTTCTTAGGTTTTCTGGTAACAAGATCATCTCTCCTGCTATCGACCATCACTATTCGATCACTGTTTAAAGACACAAGACCTGTGGTGGCAAACTCCTCTGCATCATCTGCAAAACTGGAGATCCGCTTTTCTACAGTGACTGACGTCCCTGTAACTGGCGTGATTAAATCTGGAATATGTTGATATTTCGCCAAAAAGAACTCGCTATTTTGCCGATGAAGATCTTTGCTCTTGGTTAATGTAATCTCAGTGCCTTTTCCAGATCCAAATGTTACAGGCGGAGTAAAGAAAAGCCCCACCACATACACATTGCCAGCATTATCAACGAGATCTACAGGATCGAAATTTGAAAAACAATCACATTTGAAATCGATTTCTCCAGCAGAAATTAAAAAACCATCCTGGTTATATTTTGCAAGAAAATGGTGTCTCAGAATCGTTTCATTGACTTCTCCCTGACCTAGGGGTGACAGCCCCGTGTAAATCAGTAACACCAGAAAAAAAGACATTGCCAGCATTGTCAATATCAAAACCTGTTTTGATTACATGATGATTGGCTGGGCGTGTCACCCTTATAAATGTGCCATCAACGGCTGTATATTTTGCAATATAGTAGCTGCCTTCAGCGTATTTGTTTAAGAGTGTGGTTTCACCCATTTCACCTGGTTCAAAGGTTACACTATTAAAAAAATACCCAGCCATGTAGACACTCTCTGAACCATCAACAAGAATCTTAGACACATGAATGCCAGGGTAGCCAATAAAATGACCATTTCTACGAGTACATTCGTTATCACACGCAGGAATAAGCACCTGTTTTGACCAGATTCGTTTGCCATTCGCTGTGTATTTGTCCAGATGGAGTCGACGACGACTAAAGAATTGCCTTCTTGCACTTTGGTGGACCAGATAATAAGAGCCTGTATCATCAACAGCAATTGTGTCAATATTGTTATTCCTGGTTTTCACCCAGACCAGTTCACCATCAGCATTGTATTTCGCCACATATGCAGAACTGTATAGATCAAAGTTGGTTTCATTTGGTTCGTCTTTTCCAAAAATCGCACCTCCATAAAAATGCCCCGTAACGTATAAATTACCCATTCCATCGACTACAAATTTCGTTCCATTTAGATCTCCAAATTCACTGTCTGTAAGACCACTGCTGTAATTACCAGGAATCCCGTCACTAACAACACGTTTCTCCCAAACCCTGTTACCGTTAGTAGAAAACTTCACCAGCAAAAGACCATAGACACGATCCACACTTGTGCTAAACCTTTTTTGATGTTCTTTGATAATGAAAAGACCCATCGCATACAAATTACCAGCTTCATCAACAGCAATTTTTTCGAAGCTGTCATCACTGCTTTTTACCCAAATCAGCTCACCGTTACTATTGTATTTCGACAAATAATCCTGTGTTGTTTTGTTTGTGAGCGTAGTTTCGTTAGTTTTCTCAACATTAGAAGTCACCTTTCCGCTAGAACCTGGCAAAAGGTATCTTTCTGTCCCATAACTTCCGCTAACATAAATATTGCCTAAGCTATCCACAGCGATCTGTGGATTCTTAAGAATGGATTCACCTCGACCCTGAACAGCCCATTCAACTGTATATGCGTGAGCGTTAGAACTACCGACCACCAATAGAGTCACCAGTAGCAGAATAACAACTAAGTGGCGGTCATGCTTTAGAAAACCAGATATTCTGTGAATCATCAGCTATCTCCAAATATTTCAGACAACCATGGTACTTACTAAGGTACTTACTAACATAAAAAGCCCCTATTAATTATCATCGCCTTTTCACAATGAAGTAAAACAGCATTTATACATAATACATTCGCTTGCTGGAAATCCATGATATGGATAATGGCAATATGATTAAATTGTGATAATCCGCTAAATTTACTTTATGAAATACTGTTTACAATCAAGCAACATAATGCCTACTTTGAACTCAAGTGCCAGTCGGGTCAAGTATTTTCCAGCTGATTGAATTACTGCCTGCACAACTCAACTTACTCAAGAGGAAAGATACCAGATAGACATATTAAGGAAAGCACACCATCACGACTCAGCAATCTTCACCACTCTGAATTGCCATCAATCAACGAGCAGTCACGAAATCAAACGCACTATAAGACGAATGAAAATAAATCTGTCCCCTTTTTTTCCTCTTGAAGTAAGTTTGGGTATGAATGCAAAAACAAGCCCATTGTTACCCCACTGCAGAATGGCACAATGAAGAACGACGAACTTCCAATTTTTTCATCGTCACATCCCTGCCAAACACAGTAAAGATAAGTACATAAGATGCGAACCCTATACCCAGTGCGGCGATTAAACCAAGTTGGTATAGAACATACAGTTTCTCATTATTAGCAATAGCCTCATATGGTTGAATAGAATGACAGGTGATACAAAACCCACTTGTATTTAGTTTTGATTTTTCTTATTGATAATGGAAAGTGCCACCATATTCGTAGGTTTTCCCAAACATTGGGTGAATGATTTTAAAATCCAGTTCAAAGCTCTCGTCATCAACCTGTTTTTCGATAATGGTTGCATGTCCGAGGAACAACACATCGGGTATTGGTATCCTGATTTTCCAGAATTGCCATAGATGTCCATTACTTCGGTAGATTAGCTGGTGGTTTTCAACACCAAGCCTGAGACGAATACCAAAGCCCAGTCCGACAAACTCTATCAATTCATTATCACGTTGATATTCCATGCGTGAAGAAAACACAGTCGTTTTACCATTAGGCGCCTGAATATCACGCCTCCACTGTAATACACCTGAATTATCAGTTATCCATTTGCTAACGGTTACCTGCATAGCATCACCTTTCAAGTCGATCAAAGCGCCCATTAAACGGGCGATCTTTATTACCGGTTTAATGTAACCAGGATAATGAATATGCATGATGCCATGAATAACGCTGTTGGTATTGCCTTGAGGGTCAAGCTGATAATGACGTTGAATGACCGCTGGAAGTGAACTCCAGTCATCACCGAGTGTTTGTTGTAATAAAGGAAGTGTATTCATTGTTTAACCCCATAAAACCGGTTTATAAACCATTAAATAGACGATCAGCAGCATCGCAATAAAAGCAGGAACACCCAACCAGAACCAAATCCGTGCGTAGCGAAAATAGAGATCAGGTAGCGGTTTTTGATGACTGACAGCTTGTACCGAGATATCGCGCATACGTATTTGCAATACCACTACTGGCAGCCAGCAGGCACCTGCGATCAAAAACAGAATAATTGATGCCAACAACCAGGGTGTTGTTATTGGAAAATGTGCTTGCGAGAGCATGAAATAGCCTGTCACTGGTTGAATAATAATTGTCGGTGTTGTAAACAACCAGTCAGCGAATACCACATGGCGGTTGGTGGTCATGATCGAGCGCACATCACCAGAGTGATCTGCCATAAACTTGTAAAATGCGCTGCCGAGCCCGGTTCCAAATAACAACACCATGCTCAATACATGCAGTGTTTTCAAGGTGAGATAAGTCATGGTTTTTGTTCCTCAAGAATCAGTAGAATCAACAATGCCACAAGCAATGGCAGATTTTTTATCATCGGGCCAAATGGATGTGCCCAGTATTCAGGTAACGTGATACTAATCACCACTGAATATATCAGCATGATTGCGATTTGAGCATAGATAACCTGGCGTAGCCTCCAATTCAGCAACAGAGCTATCCCCAAAGCAAAATCGAGTGCTGACGCTGAATAGAGAACGATGGGGGCATGCGTTGCTGAAATACCAACCTGTGCCAACATTTGATAACTGTTTTCAAGCGGATACACGAACGCTGATACACAGCCAGCCCAGAGCCAGACAACAGCGATGGCGAATCGCAGCGTCGGTTTCATAAAATAAAGATAGGCATGCCAACGGTCAGCCTGGGTGGGAATGGTGTGCTGCAATACCTGGTCAATATGTTTCGGAAGGTATCCTAAGTGGTTTGCAAATGGCTCGACATCTGCTGTATTACCATGTTGTAACATGGCAATGGATTCTCTATTCAAAGCGGGTTCACCGATTAAACGTCCCAGTGGAGCCAGCAGCGGAACAGTCCAGGCAGGTGATGGTAACGTGTGTACCTTGACTTTCCCAAGCCATTGCCCAAGTTTTTCCATTAAATCGACAAAAGCAATTGGTTGCGGACCGACCGCATTAACAACCTGTCTGGTAGGTCGTTGATCATTGACACAGCGTAAGATTGCGGCAACCAGATCGTCGATGTAAACAGGCTGGATCTGCTGTTTTCCATCACTAACTAATGGAATAACTGGCAAAGCAGCCAACGCCCTGAACAACGCCATACTCTTCGCGCCTGATCCATAAACAATGGAAGGTCTGAAAATAAACCAGTCGATCGCCAGTGATTGCAACAACTCATCTGCTATTCCCTTACTGGCATGGTAACGTGTTGCTTGCTGGCTGCCTGCATCCAGAGCAGAAATCTGAATTACTTTCGTTCCCACCGCCTCACAGGCTTGAAAAAGTGCAATTGGAGCATTTGCATGCAGATTGGCAAATGACTGTTTCGCTGATTCCTGAATAATACCAACCGCGTTGATAACGATAACGACGTTGTGCAGATAAGGAAGCCAGTCTGTCACATCTGTCATATTGGAATAATCAGCAGACAACACGACCACCTCAGGAAACCGCTGTCTTAATCGTTGTGGGTTGCGACAACATGCAATCACCTGATGTTTGGCATTGATTAATTCCATCAGCAAATGCTGGCCGATAAAACCGGATGCTCCGGTGAGTAATATTTTCATTTCAACTTCCTTATTTTGTGTAATTTCTGTAATTACAGTAATATAGAATCAAATTTTTTTAAATCACCCCTGGATGATATTATCCATGAGTCAATCGAAGTAGCTTTGTCACCTTGTCTCCAAGTTTGACGAGTTGCATTAATGTTTTATTGGGTAATTTTCTAATGGTGTCATACCAGGTCGTCATGGTGTCCAGAAATTCCAGCATCTCATCAATCTGCTTTTTCATAGCTGGGTCAACCGATTCATCTGATTCTGCCTCAATTGATAAATCTCTGAGCAAAGTCAGCGTTGGTTCTATCTCGCGTCTACGCCGTCCCTCAATTACGCGATTAAACATTTCCTGAACATCTTTTAGCGCTTCGAAGTGATCGCGGCGGTCACCAATCACATGTATTGTTTTAACAAGTCCCCAGCTCTGTAACTCTTTCAAACTGTTTGATACATTGGAACGCGCCAAGCCTAATGTTTCTACAATTTCTTCGGCATGCAGGGGATTTGGCGATAAATATAACAACGCATGTACTTGTGCAACCGAACGATTCACAGCCCAGCGAGTACCCATTTCACCCCAATGCAAAATAAAACGCTCCATGAACGGTGTAAGCTTCATTGTCTATATTCTCTAAGTAAGTATGAATAGCCAATATATGTTCTTTAGTTTCTGTCTTTACAGAAATTAAAGAACATATTGAAAGTCTTGTCAAGCATTTTATATTTTCAAGGGATCAGTGCCACCTGTATCAGCGACAATCACTTATTACCACAGCGTTACCAGAATGAAAAAACAACTTTGCTAAAGCGCCTGGTATTCCCTTGTATAAAAACACACCTGCGATGATGATAAATATGAGAGCTACACCCGACCAAACTGCATATATAATTCCTACAAGCAGTGTTCTTATATTCATGCGTCATAAATAAAATGCCAATCCATATCCAGCGGCAACGATTAAACCAGGAACAGTATTGGGAAATTCCTCTAATGCCTTGAGTGCGCTTGTTCTTATAACTCCTAGGGTACTACTACAAGCAATACAAGTAAGCCTTTTTATCTCTCTTGTATAAATCTAGGCATCGCTGAATGGAAAGTGACAGGTATTGAAAAGGGGTGAAGATTCACCCCTTTGATAAACTTGGCAGTTATTTCCTTAAGCAAGAGGAATGCGAATTTTCTGACCGACAAAGATTTTGTCAGGGTCTTTAATGACCTCCAGATTTGCTTCGAAAATCTTGGGGTAATCCATGGCGTTACCATAGTATTGTTTGGCAATTTTCGACAAGGTATCACCCGATTTAATGAGGTAATACTCTACCTTTTCTGTTGGTGGCTCATCGACTGCAACTTCGTTGAGGACAACATTGACACCCTTGACGTTGCCAGCCATTAACACTGCTTTTTCCACAGCTTCGTATGAGTCGCTCTGTCCTCCTAATGTAACTGCCCCATCATTATACGCAACAGTCAAGTTGTTGATACCGGGATTTTGCTCCTCGATATAAGCCTGTATTTTTTCACCTGCTTCTTCATCTTTGTTAAATAAATTGTTGCCGATGTTCGATACAAAATCAAATAAGCCCATAATGTTCTCCTTATCGTTTAATAATTACTAATTGAGTAGTCAATGGGAAATATCGTTAGAAGAATCGTCTGGCCGCCATTGTGAACAAATCGTCAACGATACTACCATCATCATCAGCATCAATAAAATCCTTTACCATACCCATCATCCCTGATGATTGACTTGCTTGAGCTTGAGCAGCACCTGCATTACTTTTTTTACTTAATGCGCCCATCGCAAGACTTGCAATGATTGGCAACAGCATTTTAACAACGCCAGAACTACTTCCTGTTTTAGTGGCGACTCGTGATGCAACTTCGCGGCTGGTATCCTTGTTGCCAAAAATCTGACCTAGAATAGAATTACCATCATCGATTACACTATTATCTGTTGCCAATACTTCAGGTTTTTCTATATAGCGTTCCGGCTGTTTGTCTTTCAAAATATCCAGGATGCTGGAAAGTCCATTTTGATCCGACATTTTAGCTTTCATACCACGAGAAACAGCTGGTATAGCTTGGGCAAGAATATTGCTTATTTCACTTTCAGGAACACCAGCACGTTTAGCCAACTGACCAACGACCTGGTTGTTTGAATCATTCATTATTAAATCTAGCAAGTTCATTATGTTCTCCGCTGAAAATAGACCGTACGCAGGTGAAATACAATTGTGGCTGGTCTTTATTAGTGTTAACTGATCATATCATAACGTATCATATGACATCGAAAATTAATCAAAGCTGAAAGAATGTGTTGAATCCTCCATCAAACAGGTGTTCATACATTTACCTGGAAACAACAATGTACACTGAAACGCGACTGGCGCTTAGCTTGGCATACTCTCATTCATTTATGGATATCAACAGTGTTTCACGTGAAACATTACAACGAGCAATAACACATGGGTAACATTTCTATCATTGTTGCCATGTCAACAAATCGTGTCATCGGCATCAACAATCAATTGCCATGGCATATTTCTGCTGACTTGAAGCATTTTAAGAAGATAACCCTCGGAAAACCGATTGTAATGGGCCGCAACACATGGCTGTCACTTGGAAGGCCATTACCAGGCCGTGAGAATATTGTATTAAGTAGAAATCCAGCATTTGACACAGCTGGATGCACGATTGCCCATAGTCTTGAAGATGTGTTTAACAACCATCAGCTCACACCAGAGATCATGTTTATTGGTGGTAGTGATGTCTATCAGAAAGTGCTGCCATTCGCCCATAAGCTTTACCTGACAAAAATACACCGTGACTATCATGGAGATGTTTGGTTTCCAGAATTAGACGGATCATGGGTCGAAACAGGTAGAGAGGATCATCCAGCCAAAGAGAGTGTCCCGGCCTTTTCATTTTTAGAGTTTAAGCGAGAAAAAACAGCCTGATGGGTGATTTTAAGCTGACTGTCCACAATGTACCTGGAATACTTTTTGTTCGCTATTCAGGCGAATAGCTGTTAAACGCCGTCCCCAGACGCAACCAGTGTCCAGGGACAGGGCATGCGGGTAATGCTGAAGCCCAAGCGTTGACCAGTGTCCAAAGATAATCGTGGCAGTTGCTGACTGACGGTTATTGACCTCAAACCAGGGAATAATGTTTTCATCGTCATTGTCAGCAGGAGAGTGTTTCGCTTTCATCTGCAAAGCCCCGTCGATCGTGCAATAGCGAATACGTGTAAAAACGTTGGTAATAAAGCGCAATCGCTCCCAACCACTAAGACTCTCATTCCAGCGATCAGGTTTGTCGCCATACATATTCTTGAGAAATTCGGCAATCTGATCGCTTCTTAAGGTTGTTTCAACCTCTTGTGCGTAACGACCTGCCTGATGAATCGTCCACTGAGGAGCAATGCCAGCATGAACCAAGCAGTAAGATTGTTTCACGTGAAACAGTGGCTGATATCGCAGCCAGTCAATTAATTCGCTACAGTCTGGAGCATCGAGTATGGTTTGGATTGTGTCACGAGATTTTAATTTTTTGAATCCGTATGCAGTAGCTATTAAGTGCAGATCATGATTGCCAAGCACAGTCACTGCAGATGAGCCTAAACTTTTGACAAAGCGCAATACACCGAGTGAATCTGGACCACGATTAACCAGATCACCCACAAACCATAGCTGATCTTGATTGCGCTTAAATTCGATTTTGTCGAGTAACTGCTGCAAACAAGAATAACAACCTTGCACATCACCAATTGCATAGAGCGTCATCTGTAACGATTAATGCAGGGTTCGTGGAATTGAAAGTGTGAATTGTGGAATCTGTGTATAAAAGTATTCCTGCTCATCAGTAATCCAGCGATATTGGCCTTTCATTACCCCAACAGGCGTCTGAATAACAGCAGTGCTGGTATAAGTAAACACCGCACCCGGTTCCAGCTCTGGCTGTTCGCCAACGACACCTTCACCTCTTACGGTGACATCTCGACCATTTGAATCACTGATTATCCAATGTCTGTCGAGTAATTTCGCTGATGACCTGCCGGTATTTTCAATCGAGATTTGATATGCGAAGACAAAATGTGACTTGTCAGGATGTGATTCATTTTCAAGATAACTAGTCTTAACAGTAATAACGATGGATGGGGTTTTGTTCATTGTAAAACGAGAGGGAATTTCAAGAATTAAGTGAATAAGCGTTCAAAAGCAATCATTACAACGATGATATTTTTGGTAAGCGCAACGTAGTTTGTCAGCTAGCAAGCTTTTCTGTCAAGCGCCAGCATTTAGAAACGGTTACTTAACCATAACCGGGACAGCAGAAAGAAGAGTGAGTACCATTCACCCATCAATTCAAAGTCAGCATCACAATCCTTATGGTTTGTTAGACACGAGATTTTTTACTTTTCAAACGTAAGTTTCCGTTGTTGATAACAACGGAAACATCTTCACGGATACAATAAATGTTTCACGTGAAACATCAGACACACGCTCAACTAGATTTTTAACAAAACCTTATCGAGTAAAAAATCAGGAAGAAGACGCTTTAAATAACCGAGCAAATAGGTTGGAAAAGTAACATAGTAACGCGCAGATGGCTTGGAACTATCCAGTGCAGTAATAACTTTTTTGGTAACAGCTTCGGGCCCCAGAGTAAAAGGAACAACAGGACCTTCGCTTCCAAGCTTCTCAGTTAGTCCTTCATATATTTTCGCATGCGCACTCTGACTGACATTAATATTTTCTGTAAACAAACGAAAAGCATTTTCACGAAATTTTGTAAGAATAGGACCAGGTTCGATCAGTACAGGATAAATCTGGGTGCCTTTTAGTTCCAACCGCAGGGTATCAACCAGACCTTCAAGAGCGAATTTACTAGCGTTGTACGCGCCTCGATACTTAAGGGCGACAAAACCGAGTACTGAACTGGTATATAAAATCTTGCCATATCCTTGTTTGCGCATCACCGGTATGATCAGATTGGTCAGCTCATGTGTACCAAACAAATTAATTTCAAACTGTTGGCGTAAAACATCACGCGTTAAATCCTCAACAGCGCCAGGCTGGCCGACTGCGCCGTTATTAAACAAAACATCCAGCTGTCCATTGGTTTTTTCAAGCACTTGTGCAACAGCTTTGTGGATGCTTTTGCTGTCCTGCAAATCGAGCTGCAGTGCATCAAAACCCTCGTTCTGCAATTGCTCGACATCCTCAGTTTTACGGGCTGTCGCGAATACACGGTAACCTTTGCTTTTTAGCTGTCTTGCTGAATCCAGCCCGATACCGCTGGAACAGCCGGTGATAAGAATTGTCTTTTGCTGATGCGTTGCCATAAATGCCACCTGTGATTATGCTTTGGGTAGTGTAACACCTGTTTGCCCCTGATATTTCCCGCCTTTGTCCTTATACGACTGTTCACAAATATCATCCGCGCCAAGAAACAGCATTTGGGCGACACCTTCGTTGGCATAAATCCGTGCGGGCAGAGGTGTAGTGTTGGAAAACTCCAGCGTGACATGACCTTCCCATTCTGGTTCCAACGGGGTAACGTTAACAATAATGCCACAACGTGCATAGGTCGATTTTCCCAGGCAAATCGTCAAAACATCTCTCGGTATCCGGAAATATTCTACTGTGCTTGCAAGTGCGAATGAATTTGGTGGAATGATACAAACATCGGACTTTAAATCAACAAAGCTTTGTGAGTCGAAGTCTTTTGGATCAACGACAGCTGAATTAATATTGGTGAAAATTTTGAATTCGTCCGAACAGCGAACATCATATCCATAGCTTGACGTGCCATAGGAAATCACTCGCTCTGATCCGTTGTTCCGAATTTGTCCTGATTCAAAAGGCGATATCATCTCATGCTCCTGAGCCATTCTACGAATCCAGCGATCTGACTTAACCCCCATGCGACTATCCTTTATGCGTATTTGTGTTCATTAAATTATTTATTTTCTACGACAATTTTTGGAAATTTACCACGGTATTCCCTCGGTCGTAGTGACAAGTTTGCTGCTGTTCGACGTGCGATATCACCGTAAGCACGGGCAATAGAGCCATCAGGATCAGCAACAACAGTTGGATGCCCTTGGTCGACATGTTGTCGAATATGAATATCAAGAGGCACACCACCGAGGAACATTGTATTATATTTCTGAGCCATTACTTCACCACCACCTGTGCCGAAAATGGGCTCTTCATGCCCACATTGACTGCAAACATGAATGCTCATATTTTCTATGATTCCCAGCACTGACACATCCACTTTTTCGAACATCTTCAAGCCTTTTTTTGCATCCAGCAAAGCAATGTCCTGTGGTGTTGTCACAATGACCGCACCACTCACCGGAATTTTCTGACACAGTGTTAACTGGATATCTCCTGTTCCTGGCGGTAAATCTACAATCAAATAATCAAGATTATCCCACAACGTGTCATCACACAGCTGCTGCAAAGCAGAAGTTACCATCGGACCACGCCAGATCATCGGCGTATCTTCTTCAATCAAATATCCGATCGACATGGTCTGGATGCCATAGGCTTGTTTGGGCTGCATGTGCTTATTGTCTGGACTCTGAGGTGGTCCGGACAAGCCCAGCATACGCGGCTGGCTTGGTCCATAGATGTCAGCATCAAGAATCCCAACTCGCGCTCCATCAGACGACAATGACAATGCAAGATTGACTGCAGTGGTGGATTTACCAACACCGCCTTTTCCAGATGCAATAGCAATCACATTTTTGATGTTCTGCATCGGTTTTAACTCATTTTGCACTGCATGTGGAACAATATTCGAGCGCACATTAACAGTGATTTTATCAACCTCAGAAATACACTCAAGCGATTGTTTTACAGAGGTTATTAGCTCATCTTTAAAACCATTACACGGGTATCCCAGTTGCAGATTCACTATCAACTGTCCAGTTGCAAGATCAATGTCAATCGATTCAACCGAATGCGATGAAACAAGGTCAGTTTGTGTATAAGGAGTGTTAATTTCAGCCAGTTTTTGTTCTATTTGCTGTGTATTCAGTGTCATTATATGCCCGGCCTCCTGACCGGATCTAGCATGCTTATTTGCTTGAAAACCCAATGCCAGTTATTCTACTGGGTTTTTCCGTTTCCATCCGAAAAAGCCGTCTGCTTTATAATTTCGTGTGATTCTGAAAAATTATGAAATCTGTCTTTATAAGGGCTGTCTACCAATGCCCGCTATTGACAAGCCTCATTGCAGAAATCATCAAGTAGGTACATTGTTGATCTCTAATCTGATATGTTAGTTCAGATAATAATGAGGAAAATAATGTTGCTACTCGCTCGTGGAGATAGCGACAACGTGGTCAATTACCCTTACCACCCCGGCAAGCATCAAGCGTCGGTATTTTAGTAAACAACACAAGAATTATATTATGTCATCAAGAAAAATACTCGTTACCAGTGCACTTCCTTACGCCAATGGCCCTATTCATTTAGGACACTTGGTCGAATATATTCAAACTGACATCTGGGTTCGCTTCCAGAAACAATGCGGACATACCTGTCATTATGTGTGTGCAGATGATGCACATGGAACCGCAATTATGCTGAAGGCTCAAGAAGAAAAAATCGAACCGGAACAGCTTATCGAACAAGTAGCAAAAGATCACATTGCTGACTTTAATGATTTTAGCGTTGCGTTTGATCACTATCACAGCACACATTCTGATGAAAACAGAGAACTCTCCGCGCAAATCTACAAACAATTACGCGATAAGGATTTGATTGCGACCAGAACAATCACCCAGCTCTTTGATCCCGAGAAGAATATGTTTCTTCCAGACCGCTTTATCAAAGGCGAATGCCCGCGTTGCGGTGCTGCCGACCAACATGGCGATAATTGCGAGGTCTGCAGTGCCACTTACTCACCCAGTGATCTTAAAAATCCTGTATCGGCTGTTTCTGGTGCGACACCTGTCGAAAAAAGCTCGCTACATTATTTTTTCAAATTGCCTGAATTTACAGACATGCTGAAGGAATGGACGCATGCAGGTCATTTACAACCAGAGATGGCAAACAAGATTGATGAATGGTTAACAACTGGATTGGAAGAGTGGGATATTTCCAGAGACGCACCCTATTTCGGTTTTGAAATTCCAGACGCTCCCGGAAAATACTTTTATGTCTGGCTGGATGCTCCAATCGGTTATATGGCAAGTTTTCAAGCGTTGTGTGATCGAGAAGGGCTAGACTTCGATGAATACTGGAAATCAGCAAGTGACACTGAACTGTATCATTTTATCGGCAAGGATATTATCAATTTCCACGCATTATTCTGGCCAGCAATGTTAAGCGGTGCAGGTTACAAAACACCGAATGGTGTGTTTGCACATGGGTTTTTAACAATTGATGGACACAAAATGTCCAAGTCACGAGGGACATTTATTACCGCTCGACAGTACTTAGATCATTTAAAATCTGAACATCTACGTTATTATTTTGCCGCTAGACTGAACAATGGTGTAGACGATCTTGATATGAGTTTTGATGACTTTACTCAACGCATTAACTCAGATCTGGTTGGCAAAGTCGTTAATATTGCCAGCAGGTGTAGTGGATTTATCAAAAAGCGAGGAGACAACACACTCTCTGAAAACTGTTGCGAGCCAGAATTATTCCGCTCATTCGTCAATGCGCAATTTGAAATTGCAGGCTCCTACGAAACACGCGAATACGCAAAAGCAATGCGTAAAATTATGGAGCTCGCAGATCAGGCAAATCAATATATTGACGAGAAAAAACCCTGGGTAATCGCAAAGGATTCCGAGAGAAACCAGGAGCTCATAGAAATTTGTAGCATGGGCATCAATTTGTTCAGAATTCTCATGGCTTATTTACGTCCAGTACTCCCGGAGACGGCGATTGCCACAGAGCAGTTTCTCAACATCGACGCACAATCCTGGCCTACTGATACCAAACCATTAGTTGATCATGTTATCAACACCTTTAACCCATTGATGATGCGGGTCAATAAAGATGATATTGATGCCATGCTAGGCATTGAAAAAGAAATCAAACAGGAAGAAGCCCCAAAGGCTGAAGTCATTTCGCAACCCAGTACTCAGCCTGAGAAAACTATAGTGACACCTGAAATACAGCAGGATGAACCATTAGCAGAAATAATAGACTATAAAGACTTCACCAAGATTGATTTGAGAGTGGTTAAAATAGTCAAGGCTGAACAGGTAAAAGGTACCAAGAAATTACTCAAACTTACACTTGATCTCGGCGGTGAAACAAGGCAAGTCTTTGCCGGAATAAAAACAGCATACGCACCCGAAGATCTTGAAGGCAGCCTGACTGTTATGGTTGCTAATCTGAAGCCCAGAAAAATGAGATTCGGAGTCTCTGAAGGTATGGTGTTAGCAGCCGGTCCTGGTGGATCAGATATTTTTCTATTAGAACCCGATGAAGGAGCAAAACCTGGAATGCGAATACAATAAACTGACAGAAATTATATTCGGAGTCATTATGAAAATTCTAATAAAGATTACAATGTTTATGATAGTTTTAACCGTCACCGGGTGTGGCAATGACTGTGTGAATGACAATGGCCCACGAGCTGGCGAGTGCAGACATTACCCCGACATAACCAGTTGCGCCGAAGTAAGCCCTTATCATCATTCCTGTACTCTAAAGGAATAAAGAAAAAGTTAATAACGTAAGTTGGTTACTATTTTGCAGTGCTTTTATTATCAAAATAGCATTCGCTCACCGAGACAGATGCTTCACCCTGCATATTGACAGTAACAAACGATGCTTTGAAGCACCCTGGCTTCTTCTCCGCATAAAGAAGTCAGGGCATTCGTGCGTCGATTTATTCAAATAATGCCAGCTTTTCAAGTAAAGTATCCACTACTGGCTGTATAACAGGTCCGACTCCTGGAATAGCACTCACTTTATCAACCATGGCCTGTATCTGCGGCACATCTCCAGAAATAATCTGTTGTATTGGTGTTCTCGCAGCGTCTGGCAGCTTGTTTACCATGTTTACCAAGCCACCAAGTTTTTCACTGGCAACACTTAGCTGAGGGATCGCTTGCTCTGCCGACTCTACATCTGTAATCGAACCAAGCGAACTGGTAACAGAGCCAAGAATAACACTCAATTCCTCTTTTACATTACTTACTGGTCTAACACTACCAGTTGTACGAACAGCTGCCGGTTTGATCGCTTTTGTTTGCAGTTCCACTGAATTATCAACAACTGGTTCCGACTTAATCTCAGGAATTTCGATTTCACTCTTGAGAAACTGGTTGTAGGCAAACCAAATAACACCAAGAAAAATAACGAGAGGAATAAGTCTGGAAAGCCACGCAGCACCAGAGGAAGTCGCTTGCTCCGCAACATCGCTGAGATTTTCAGTCGCATCATTAAGAGTCTCTGAAAAGTCACCCATAAAACCAGATGATTTTAGCTGCTGTTTAAAACCAGCAGGCATAGCTGCAACGATATTATCTTTTTGCCCATTAAACATATCCATTAAACTGTTGACATTTAAACCGCCACTACCAATTAATTTGCGCTTAATTACACTAAAAACAACGGGGGCGATCAATCCTAGCAGAGATTTGCTTGAATTGCTTCCAAGCCCGCTGAATCCACTGATTGCACTTGCCAAGTTACCAAGCGCATTATTGCCGAGTAACGAGGAAAGTAGACTGGATCCTGATTCCAGCAAAGATTCCTGGCTTTCTTTGCTACTCAGAAGATCGCCAAGATTATCCAGAATACTGTCATCTTGATTATTGATTGCGCTGACCATTGCATTTGCGCTTGTTGCATCGGCACCCAGATTTATCAGCCCACTCAAGAGACCTGGAATTGCACTTCCGACTGCTGAACTGAGCTGATTTGAATCACCTCCCAACAGACTGCCTACCTGATCTAATACTTGTTCACTTAGTTGATCTTTAATCACATCGATTAGATTAAAACTCATGATGGATACTCCTCCTCAGATTTATTAAATGGAAAATATATAAACACTCTGCAGCGCCAAAACAAAGCAAAAGACGCATGAAAACCACGTAGAAATCATACATGAGGATTCAGAGCGCCACCCAACACAGTAACCGCAGGTTGTTAGTAACCCCATAAAGATTCCAGACATCAAAGACATAGCTGACTGGATAGGCAAATAGTATGCGCATAACAGAAAAAGTACAGTTTTATTTATATCAATTAACGATATGTCCTATTTTCGATTACTCATATACAAAATAACAATAATATTTTTAAATGCGTTATTCATTACACCTGATTTCTAATCATTATAATACGCTCATCCGGTGTGCCTTTTGACACAACAAACATTCTGTATTAGACTGCTTTGCTGTTTGCCAGGTGTCCGACATTCGTCGGAATAATCGGGAAGTCGGTTCGAAGCCGACGCTGCCCCCGCAACGGTAAGTGTGTGATATTTGAAATTCTGAACGTCGTTTCAGAAACAGGTTTTTGTGAATATGTATGCCACTGCATCAATGTGGGAAGGCTATTCACTAGGATTAAACATCCCCACACAAGTCCGGAGACCGGCCTGGAGACTTGTATTTTCGTACTGCGGAGGGCGGTACTGGAAGGTTCGTCTGTATCGGTGAATAATAATTTCACCATACCTAATAGGTATTCTCTGTGTTTTCGTCACCTTTCTGCGGAGTTTAACCACGCCTCTCCTATTCCTCCGCTATTTTTAACAAAATTTTTCCTGTCAAACCGGAACCTGCGGAGTAACTTTAGTGAATCGCCATCAATTTCTTAACGTCTTGTTAAGTGCTATATCTTTATCAACAACCACTGTTTATGCAGCAGCATCATCCAACAATGTCACAACACTGGATACGATGTTTGTCACAGCAACGCGAACAGCCATATCCACAAACGCCTCACTATCACCAGTATCTGTGATTACCCGTGAAGACATCGAGCGCTGGCAGGTCACTTCAGTTCAGGATGCTTTACAACGAACGCCTGGTATCAGTATTGCCAATAGTGGCGGACAAGGCAAAGTCAGCTCGATCTTTCTGCGTGGCACCAATTCTGATCATGTTCTGGTGTTAATTGACGGGCAACGCGTTGCTTCTGCAACAACTGCATCAGCTGCGATTGAACAATTACCAATCGAACTGATCGATCGCATCGAAATTGTGCGGGGACCGCGTGCCAGCTTGTATGGTTCTGAGGCAATCGGTGGAGTGATTCAGATTTTTACCCGACAAAAAACTGATGCCATCAAGCCTTACGCTATCGTTGGAGGTGGATCCGATAAAACCTATCGTGCTGCAGGCGGTGTATCAGGCAGTATCAATAATCTCTCGTTTAGCCTCAACGCCAGTCACTATCATACCAATGGTTTTAACGCCTGTTCAGGAATTCTGAATAAAGCAGGGTGTTTTGACAATGAACCAGACAACGATGGTTATTTAAGAACCGCCGGTTCAGCCCAACTAGGTTATACATTTAATGATTTTGCTAAACTTGAAGGTAATTTTTTACAAACAAATGGCAATACAAAATTTGATGGCAGCTTTCAGAATCGCGGCAAAACGGTCAATCAGGTATACGGAGGAAAGCTTACTCTCACACCAACAGATCAACTGGATATTTCCATATCTGGCGGGCGCAGTAAAGATGAAAGCGACAATTTTAATAATGGCAAATTCACCGGTTCATTTGTAACACGCAGAGTCAGCACCCTAACCCAGGTCAACTATCGCGTAAATGATGATCATGAGTTAACCACGGGCTTTGAATACTGGAATGATCTGGTTGGCGGTACAACAAACTATTCAGAAAAAAGTCGTGACAATAAGGCCGGCTTCTTTCAATATCAGGGTCGTTATGCAGCAGTTGACTGGCTCGCTGGTATTCGTCTGGATAACAATGAGCAATTCGGCAATAATCTGACTGGTGACATCGCGATTGGCTATCGTTTTGATAGTGGTATTAAAGTGATTGGTTCCTACGGGAGTGCATTTAAAGCGCCTTCGTTTAATGAACTGTATTTTCCAGACAGCCAGTTTTTTAAATCCAACCCCAACCTGAATCCAGAAAAGTCTCAAAGTGTTGAGTTACAAATTCGTGGCTCACATTATCATATTGACTGGTCTGTCAATGGGTACTGGACATGGGTAAACAATTTGATCTCTACTGTGCAGCTTGATCCTGCTGACGTCACATCCCCATTTACATCCGCCAACGTTTCTGATGCACGTATTCGCGGTCTGGAATTAACCGCATCAACACATCTATACGGATTTGAGATCGCTGCAAATGTGTCGTTAATTGATCCAACAGACCGCAGCTCTGGAGCAACACATGGCAATGTGTTACCGAGACGCCCTGAACGAATGTTTACTTTTAATCTGGATCGAAGCCTTGGAAACTATCGTATCGGCTCATTTACACTTGGCACAACTGTTCGTGGTGAAAGTCGACGCTTTGATAATGCGTTTAACAGCACCCGCGTTGGTGGCTTTGTCACTGTCGATTTGCGCGGAGAATATCGACCACATCCTGATTGGGTGATTCAGGCTAAAGTTGGTAATCTGTTAGATAAAAAATATGAGAAAGTACGGTATTTTAATCAGGATGATCGAAATTTTCTCTTTACACTACGCTATACTCCGCAAGGTTTTTAGAGATTGATCGTCAATTTTTTGTTACAGTGTGGATAATCCCGATAATTTCTAAAGGTGTTTTCCATGTCAGCATTAAAAAATCCAGGATGGGCATTAACCGGCTTGTGTCTGTTAATGCTTGCAACCCGGTTTAATCATTTTGGCTCTGTTGCTACTTTACCTGATGCATCCCTGGCCGTATTCTTTTTTGGGGGGATCTATCTCCGCAAAATAAAATGGTTTGTCATCTTGTTACTTGAAGCAGCATTAATCGATTTTATTGCCATTGAATATGCTGGTGTCAGTAGTTACTGCATCTCTCCAGCATACGTGTTTCTTATTCCAACCTATGGCGTTATGTGGGCATCAGGATTTTTTTGTACTCACCTCAATTTGCTCTCCACACGTGGATTCGTTCAATCCACCGGACTACTCATTACAGCAACAACAATTGCTTTCCTGATTTCCAATATCAGTTTTTATTTATTTTCCGGGCGTTTCAGTGATTTAGTATTGACTGACTATTTTACACGTGTCGCTCCGTATTATTCGCCATATTTGTTATCGACATTAGTTTATTCCAGTCTGATCGTTATGATACATTTCGGTTTACGATCTTTTGCTGCACCCATTCAGCATTCCAACCACTCGTAACATACAAGTAGACAGATCTATTCCATCGTTAATGCCATAATGGAATACATGCTTGTCAAATCTTGAATCAGGTTCTGAGATAGACGTACACTGCGTCTGTCAACTGGCTTCCTGTTAACGAAGTCACTTATACTTTTATAGGCAACAATGTCCGATTTTAGTGAACATCAAGCACCGTCACGATCCACGCCAGAGACGCATCTGCGCAACAGGGATAAACTGTCCCGCATACCGATTAAGGTTGAAACGACCACCCCGTTACTCCGCAAACCCGACTGGATACGTTCTCAATTACCAACAGGTTCAAAGGTAACCGCTGTAAAAAGCATTTTACGCAAACATCAATTACATAGCGTTTGTGAAGAAGCAGCCTGTCCCAATCTTGGTGAGTGTTTTAATCGCTCGACCGCTACATTTATGATTCTGGGTGATTTATGTACGCGACGCTGCCCATTTTGCGATGTGGCACATGGCCGCCCACAACCGCCCGACACAAAAGAACCGGAAAAGCTTGCAGCCGCTGTCAATGCGCTACAACTACGACATGTTGTGATTACCTCAGTCAACCGGGACGACCTACGCGATGCAGGCGCACAACACTTTGCCGACTGCATTAAACAGATTCGTAAACAGGACACTAAGACACGAATTGAAATTCTTGTTCCTGATTTTCGAAAACGGGTAGAAGTAGCAATGCAGTGTTTTGAAAACAATCTACCTGATATTTTTAACCATAATCTGGAAACAGTTCCACGACTTTATCTGCAATGTCGCCCTGGTGCGGATTACCAGCAATCATTGGAATTACTGAAAATATTTAAAACAAGATATCCAGATGTACTGTCGAAATCCGGGCTGATGCTTGGATTGGGGGAAACAATTGAAGAAGTAGAAACGGTCATTTCTGACCTAAAACAACATCATTGCGATATGTTAACCTTGGGGCAGTATTTACAACCAAGTCACCATCATCTCGCTGTTAAGCACTACCTGTCACCCGAGGAATTTGACCAACTGGCCGATTTTGCCAAACGTATCGGATTCAAATATGTTGCCAGCGGTCCAATGGTTCGTTCTTCGTACTTTGCAGAACACCAGCTTCAAAAATAAATTCATGTGACGATCTAACTGTCACTCGTTGCTTCTCTCTGTGATGGAAACAGAATACGAAATGCTTCTCGAAATAATGCAGTTACCAGTGTCGCAACAATACTCATTAACAAAATACAAAAGAAAACACCGATTACAATAGTCCAGGCATGCGGGAACTCAACAATCCCTGCAGGCAACACCAGCACATTGTCACCAGCTGACAAGCGTTCAAAAAATCTGATCATGCCAACATCTTCTGGCGTATCCCATAAAAGATATAATGAGGTGATCAACCAGTAAGTCAATGCACAGGAAATGAGTATGAGTACGATCCCGGTTACAAGGCGTACAGCTGGTTCGATTGTATTGAGAATACTGTTGATTGAAAAATTGGTTTTTTGGGTACTCCAGCGGTCATTCATGATGCATCTTGCTCCAAAGCCCGATCTGAAGTCAATGTCTGTGCGAGCAGTCTGATTTTATCAAAACCACGCTGTCCAGCACTGCTGTTATCGCTTAAACCTCGTCGCCATAATCGTGCACCTGGCTGCCCATGGAACAAACCAAAAAGATGTCTTACCAGCGAGTGGAGCGTAACGTCACCCGTACCGAGTTGTTGATCGACGTATTGAAAATACTGGTTTAACACGTCACTGCGTGTCTTTTGTAATGCCGTATCAGGAAAAAGAAGATGCTCAGCTTCCTGGAGCATAAATGGATTTTCATATAAATGTCGCCCAAGCATTACCCCATGAACCTGAGACAAATGACATTGAATCTCATCAATGCTTTTAATTCCACCGTTGATAATAAATTCATTGCCTGGAAAATCAGCTAGAAGTTGCTTGACCATTGCGTAGTTTAATGGCGGAACATTACGATTTTGTTTTGGAGATAACCCTTTCAACCACGCTTTTCGCGCATGCATGTAAAATACTCCACAACCAGCTACAGACACTGTATTGATGAAACCGGCAACATCATCATAACGATCAACCTCATCAACACCCAGACGGGCTTTAATTGTAACCGGAATCCGGACATGACTTTGCATGGCAGCAACACAGTCGCCGACCAGCTCCGGCTCTTTCATCAAACAAGCCCCAAAGCGACCTTTTTGTACCCGGTCACTTGGACATCCGATATTTAAATTTATTTCGTCATATCCGGCTTGTTCGACAATTATTGCGCATTTTGACAGCACGTTTGGATCACTTCCACCCAATTGAAAAACCAGAGGGTGTTCCGATGGATGAAATTCAAGCAGAAACTCGCGGTCACCACGTAATAATGCGTTCGTGGTAACCATTTCAGTAAATAACACAGTGTGTTTTGAAATCAGCCGTAGAAAATAACGAAAATGTCGATCTGTCCGGTCTAACATTGGAGCAAGACAGAGTGTTCGATTCAATTTCGTGTGCTGTATGACTTGTGGCTCGACAACCATAAAGCGCTACCTTGCAATCCCTGCCCGTCCCTCACTAATTAATTGTTTCATCGTTTGCACTGCTGGTTGCAGACCGGTAAAAACTGCTCTGGCAATAATTGAGTGACCGATATTGAGTTCAACAATTTCGGGTATTCTGCAAATCGGCTGAACATTATGAAATTGCAAACCATGTCCGCCATTAACCTGTAACCCAGCCTGATGAGCATAAGAAGCCGCTGATCTTAATCGCGCCAGCTCTTTCTTTTGTTCAACATCCGTGGTCGCATTTGCATAACAACCTGTATGGAGTTCAATCACCGGGGCACTGGTATTAAGTACAGCATCAATTTGTCCTGGCTCTGGATCAACAAACAAGGACACTTCACAACCTGCATCACCTAATTTGTCACAAGCGCGTTTAATCGTATCGAGTTGCTCGATAACATTCAAGCCACCTTCTGTTGTTAACTCTTTGCGCTTTTCAGGTACCAGACAAACAGCTTGTGCACGAATTTTTAGTGCCACCGCTATCATTTCATCAGTAACCGCCATCTCCAGATTAAGACGTGTTTGCACGCGCTCTCTGAGCAACTCGATATCGCGATCCTGAATATGACGACGATCCTCACGTAGATGTGCAGTAATACCATCAGCACCTGCTTGCTCAACCAAAAGTGCCGCCTGGAGTGGGTCAGGATACAGTGTCTTACGGGTTTCTCTTAGCGTAGCAATATGGTCGATATTGACACCGAGGCGTATTATTTGAATGTCATGCATCATCTATCCAGATTATTTATAAAGATGACTGAATTGTCCTGAAAAGATCACGACTACGCAAGGGTTTTCCATCCAGATGATGATCGATGATACAGCGCAATAATTGCTTGGCTTCTCTTCTCTGTTGAAATGTAAGCATTTGTCTGCGCGAAAGTGCGAGTAACGTTGTCCCTGAAAGGGTTGGCTGAGCTGAACGATCGGCGACAACCAAACCCTGATCCAGTCGATACTGATAACACTGTTCTGCTATCACTGGATTACCAGTTAAACCCTCACATTCGAGCTGTAGTCCATACCCGATGTGTTCAAGCAATGACAACTCAAATTGACGCAACAGTGATTCCAGATCATCACTATCCTGCAGCGCATTGACGCAACAAAGGTAATCATCAAACAATTGCTGGTGTGGATCGCAATCAGTTAGCAGATTGAGGATCAGTTCATTCAGATACATCCCGCAAAACAATCGTTGCGAATTTAACTGCACTGGCAGATGACAGCGTTCAGCTGAAACAAGCGTTGCCAGGTCAGATCGTCCCGAATAGCTCACCTGCAGCTGATTAAACGGCTCCAGTACACCTGAAAATTGTGATTTTTTACGTCGAGCACCTTTTGCGATAGTGGCTTTTCTACCAATATCCCGAATAAACAACTCGACAACCAGACTGGTTTCCCGAAAAGCACGTGTATGCAAAACAAACGCTTGTTGATGTTCGTTTGAATGAACTAACGACATTCGAAAAAATGATGATGTAATTAATTGTAATACCCAAGCGTATTGATCATACGTTCATTATCTGACCAACCACTTTTCACTTTTACCCATAAATTCAGAAAAACCTTTTTATCAAGCATTTGTTCAATATCAACTCGAGCGCGTTCGCCAACTTTTTTTAGAACCATGCCTTTATCTCCAATGACAATACGCTTTTGACTGTCTCGCTCAACCCAGATAATCGCGCTAACGCTGACTAGTTGACCTGTATCCTCGTAGCTGTCAATTTCTATTGTCAGCGCGTAGGGCAATTCTTTTGAGAGAATACGTGTCAACTTCTCGCGTATGATTTCAGCGATAAAAAAGCGTTCAGAACGATCCGTAATTTGATCTTCGGGGTAAATGAGTTCGCCTTCAGGTAATAACTTGATAATAGCGTCTTCAAGCACATCCATGTTGGTTGATTTCAAGGCAGAAACCGGAATAAGTTCAGCGAACGAGTAACGTATTGACGCATCGTGTAAAAACGGCAGGCAACTG